>JAEWME010000004.1 GCA_023393265.1 Bacteroidota bacterium
TCGGGACTCGATCCGTTGATTTCATTTCTCGATAAACCGGTACTGATCGACTCAAAAAAACAAATCACTGGCGTTGATTTCGATTTTACTCAATCGGGGCTCGCTATCGGACTAATCGATACGAAAACAACCGGGGCAACTGGTCCTATGGTTCAGCATTTCATTGACCGCTTCAACGATCCTGAATTCGAACAGGCATTTGAGTCGCAATTCATTCCGGCCAACAATGGCTGCATCAATGCCATCATCAATAACTACCACGCGCTATTCTTCAACAACCTGGCACAATTGATTCATTTTCAACTGAAACATTTCAAGAGGATGATCCCGGAACAGTACTATCCGACTATGAGTGAAGCGCCAGACAAAGGAATTTTCATCAAACTTTTGGGCTCGGGAGGCGGCGGCTTTTTGCTGGCTTTTGCCCGTTCGCAGGAAAACCTGATCACTTTTGCACTGCAAAATCAACTCGACCTGC
This sequence comes from Bacteroidota bacterium, assembly GCA_023393265.1. Classification (GTDB taxonomy): domain Bacteria; phylum Bacteroidota; class Bacteroidia; order Bacteroidales; family Prolixibacteraceae; genus Aquipluma. The sequence continues at coordinate 479 of JAEWME010000004.1, forward strand.
TGCCAATTGCATAAAAAAAGACGAGAACATCTGCCCTCGTCTTTCTACTATTTTTAGGATTCATTGGTTGCTTTTCCAGGATTTCGGCGGGAATTCCGGTTTCGATTGTTCCTGTTTTTTGGAGGCCGGTTTTGCTCGCCTTTGGGCTGCTGCTCGGCAGCTTTTACATCCTGAGCTTTCACTACTACCGGTTTTTGCTCCGAAGCCAGTCTTTCGGGCTGATGTTCGCCTTGCGGCCTGCCCGACTGCGCTTTTCGGTGTCGCGAAGCTCGGCCCTTTTTGGGCGCAGCTTTAGTAAAGAACTTCTGATCGAGCTCTCCAACATTCATGATGTTTTCCTTTTTCGGCTCAGCGTCTGTCGAATAGCCTTCCATCGACGGCTTTTCTCCGCGCTTGTTCATATTCAGGAAACGCTTCACATCGTCCAGATCAATCACAAAGGTTTTTGCGTCGCTCTCGCTTCTGATGTACCAGACTTTTCGCTGAAGGATATCTGTTTTGAAATGCCTCATAAGTCCTTTATCGGTTTCAATCGCCAGCAACTCATTCGGGAAATCTTCCAACGCTTCCAGGTAATGGTCGAGTTCATAAGTAAGACAGCATTTCAGTTTGCCGCACCGCCCCGCCATTTTTTCAGCATTGGGCGAAAGTCCCTGTTTCAGGGCAGCATCAGATGTAACACTCGAAAAATCGGTTCGCCAGGTAGAGCAGCAAAGTGCCCGGCCACACGAACCCATTCCGCCGATTCGGCCAGCTTCCTGACGAACGCCAATCTGCTTCATCTCGATTTTGATGCCGAATTCGCGGGCATAAACTTTTATCAGCTCACGGAAATCGACGCGATCATCAGCAATGTAATAGAAAATTGCCTTGTTGTTGTCGCCACGAAATTCCACATCGCCGATCTTCATGTCCAGGTTCAGCTCTTTAGCAACTTGCCTGGCGCGGATCATCACTTTTTGCTCGCGCGCCTTGGCTTCTTCCCATTTAATCACATCGGCAGGAGTCGCTTTTCTGTAGATTTTGTTCCACTCGTATCGCTCCGGGCGTTTCACTTTTCGTTTAAACTGAAGCTCTGCCAGCTTTCCGGTGAGCGAAACAACGCCCACGTCGTGCCCCGGCGAACACGAAACAACAACCAGTTCATCCCTTTTCAGCGGCAAGTTATCTTCGTTCCTGAAGAATTCCTTGCGGGTTCCTTTGAACCGGATTTCAACAATATTTGATTCGTGTGAGGTATCAGGTATATCGTTTAGCCAGTCGTATGTTCCAAGCATCGCTGGCCTGTCTATGTCAAAATTTGTGCTGCATCCGCTGCATCCCATATTGGTGGTTTTAAAAAAACAATCCGGCGAAATTATCATTTTTTGGTCACACTTACTATTTTTATTGTTTCTAAATAACGAATCCGATAAAAATCAGCGACCTAAGCCAATTCACTTTAGCGGCAGTTATCACCGATGAAGATTCAAATTTCCTTCTCTGCAAACAGTTTCAATCCTGCCAAAAGCCCTATCTTTAAAGCCAAATTTACAGCGCATGAAACACGCATTTCTTCTCCTCATCCTTTTTCTCTCGCTGATCTTCAGTAGCAAAACAAATGCTCAATTCTTAAGCCCGGAGGCTAAAATCAGCATTTTAACCTGTAACCCGGGCGAAGATGTATACTCGATGTACGGGCACACCGCCATCCGGATAAATGATCCGGCAAACAAGATAGACATCGTGTATAACTACGGTATTTTTGATTATGCTGCACCTAATTTTATGTACCGTTTTGCCAAAGGACAAACCGATTACCTGATGATGGGGCAAAAGTTCAGCAGTTTCATTCCGGAATATCAGGAGGAAAAACGAAGCGTGTACGAACAGGTTTTGAACCTCCCTCAGAACGGAAAAGAAAAACTGCTACAAGCGCTGGTGGAAAATGCAAGACCGGAAAACCGTATTTATCGTTATAACTTTTTCATGGATAATTGCGCAACACGCGTTCGCGATATGATTGAAAAGAACTCAGGAGTAGTTGTTCATTTTCCTGAAAATAATCCGTCGGAAAGCTATCGGGAGATGATCAAACAGTACCACCACGGATTTCGCTGGATTGATCTGGGAATCGATCTTCTAGTGGGCAAGAAAGCCGAGGAAACAGTCTCTTCATACGGCCAGATGTTTTTGCCGGAATACCTCATGGAACAATTTGCCAAAGCTGAAATTACCGTTGACGGCACTCAGCAGCCGCTGGTATCAGAGACCAATGCGCTGGTCGAATATCCCAACTCGAAGCTCGAATCAAGCCTTCCCTGGCCTGCCATCGTTTTTGGGTTATTTTTTACTTTGATTGCTGCCATTACCATCAGCGATTTTTTGAATGGCCGCCTAAATTCGGGAATCGACTTCTGGTTTTTGCTGCTGAGTGGCTTCGCCGGATTAATTATTAGCTGGTTCACTTTATACTCAGAACATCCGGCGATGAGCCCCAACTATAACCTGCTTTGGGCTTTCCCGCTCAACTTCTTCTTCGCATTGATATGGCGAATCAGGAGATGGAGAAAAATCGCAAGGTTTTACTTTTACCTTTCAGGATTGGTACTGCTTTCGTCGCTTGTTTCGGGACAACAGTTTAATCCGGCAGTTTATTTTATCATGCTCACGTTACTGGTCCGTTACGTTGCCAACCTGATTCCGGCCAGAGAACTTCAATCTGATCCTGAAGAAGAATAAAACCCGATCAGACAGGTTTAACCGAGTCGCTGAATTTTTCGGTTGAGTGGCCGTTCGATTGAGATCGGCACCTTTTCTTCAATCACACAACTGGCGTCAAGCCCGAGTGCTTTCACGTCGTTGATGGCAAGTTTTCGGGTCAAATCGTGCAATCCCATGATCATTGTTTCCCAGGGAGAAAGTTTGTAGTCGCGCGTCATAACACGGTCGAGGTTTACAAAAATAAAATCGGCCGGGAAATGGTGTTTCCGGAGCGACTCAAACGAACTACAGAGTTTTATTTCGCCGTTGGCAACCATATCTTTCAGCACTTCTTTAAAATACAGATTGATGCGCGGCTCAATTTTAAATCCAAGGTGAAAATCGATGCGAATGAGCGTTCCGGGGATAAACTGGTTTACTTCGTAGCTAAACGTATCCGGATCGTCCACAATATCGACATGCAGGAGCCAGTATGTTTTGGCACGTTTGGGCTGTTTGTTGAAAATGGAGTACATGATCTTCGATTCGATCTGGTACATCTCGTTGGCCTTGATAATATAAACCAGGTTGGTGGCAATCTGCGGAATGGTTTTATCGTTACTGATGTCTTCAAATAAATGAAGATACTTGTTGACATTGGAGAAACTGATGTGGCGGTTTTTAATTTTCCGGCCAAAATACCAACCGAGCATCACGATGAAAAATAGCAACGCCAGCGCGACAGAGAACCAGCCTCCGTTTGAAAACTTGTGTACATTGGCAATGAGAAACGAACCTTCGATGGTGCCAAAAACCAGGGCAAACAACGCGAGCAGCAAAAAGTGAACATTTTTCTGATGTAAATAATAAATCAGCAACAGCGAGGTCATAATCATCGTGATGGTAATAGACAGACCGTAGGCCGCCTCCATGTTCGAAGATTCGCGAAAAAACAGCACCACGAAACATACCGAAGCATATAATAACCAGTTCACAAACGGGATGTAAACCTGACCTTTGATGGTTGTTGGGTGTAAAACTTTTATTTTCGGCCAGAAATTCAGGGAAACAGCTTCGCTTACAAGGGTATAAGAACCGGTAATCAAGGCCTGACTCGCAATAACGGCGGCAGCGGTAGCAATCAAAATTCCGGGGAAAAGAAACCAGGACGGCATGATTGCATAAAACGGATTCACGTCTTCAATTGGCTGCGGATGAGTCATCAGCCAGGCTCCTTGACCAAAGTAATTAACCAGCAGCGCTATTTTTACAAAGATCCAGGAAATCCGGATATTTTTTATTCCGCAATGGCCCAGATCCGAATACAGCGCTTCGGCGCCGGTTGTTGCCAGAAAAACGGCACCCAGCAAAACGAACCCCTTCGGATAATTCGTCAGGAAATCGAATGCGTAGACCGGATTCAACGCATGGAGAATCTGAGGGAAATTAACCATCTGTGCAAAGCCCAAAACGAACAGCATTCCAAACCAGATAACCATCAGCGGACCAAAAGATTTACCGATAAAACGGGTACCAAATTGCTGCACAAAAAACAGCGCGGTAATAATTAACAAAACCACCGGGATAACCGGAATCTGCGGATTGATCAGTTGCAATCCTTCGATGGAAGAAGTGACAGTGATGGAAGGTGTGATTACGCCATCGGCCAGCAGGGCGCTGCCGCCAATCATGGTCAGCACGGCGGCCCATGTCGATTTTTTCTTCATCAGGGCATAGAGTGCGAAAATTCCACCTTCGCCATGATTGTCAGCCCTTAACGTAATGATGACATATTTGATGGTGGTTTGCAGAGTCAGTGTCCAAAAAACACATGAGAGTGCCCCGTAAACAAGAAGTTCGTCAAATTTTTCAGCACCGGAAATAATAGCCTTTATCACATAAAGAGGACTTGTACCGATGTCTCCAAAAACAATCCCCACAGTAATCAGCAATCCGGCAAACGTAACCTTATTCAATGCAGAAAGATGATTCTTCCCCGACATACCAATAATTTTAAAAACGTGCAAATGTATATACGGATTAAATCCGTTACTCAGCAGAAGTCTATAAACCTGATGAACTTCTTAATTTCTTAAGAATTACCTGAAACATTCAGGATTTCAGCCTATTAATGTAACAAAAATTTGAATCGGCCAAAAAATCATTTGATGGCAACTACTTTAGATTCCAATAAAAAAATATCTTTGGGTAAAATTTCCTGAATTGAAAATTTTCAAGGCTTTTATATTATCCGTTTCACTTCTACTGCTCTCGCTGAGTGGAGTCTTTGTCTTTCGTGCCGAACCAGTGCGCGAAGTAAACACTTTGGCTTCAAACTCTGCACAATCTATTCCAACAGGCGAGATACAGAGCCCAGTATCTCTTTTTTACCTTGCCATTGAAGGAAACGGCTTCTCGCATATTTTCAGTCAGGTGCATCGTTTTCCGGCCACTTCGGTTTTAGCGAACAAAATTGTTCCCGTAAACTTTTCGTTCCGGAACTTTCTCAACCTGCCATTATTAATCAATTTTAATTCGCCGGTCCCCATCTTTATCAGAGGACACGTTTTAAGGCATTAGCCAAGATTACATACGGAAAATCGAACGACCTTGCGACGTTTGACTCCGATCGTTTCTGTGTTTGCAGCTTTGCTGCGAGTTCAGTGCGATTGTATTGGTGTATAATAAGAATCGGAAAATATTTTCCACATGATTATCAATGCTTTAAAATTAAAAAGATGGAAGAACAAGATAGAATAGAAGAACCAATCAAAAAGAAAACAACCAAAGATTTTGTGATTTTATTTCTCGCCATTGGTGGTTTAATCGCCGGATTGTTGCTACTCAAATATGCAATGGGTGCTCTTCAAATTATATAACTTATTGATTAACAAAAGTAAAAAGCCATAAGAAACAATCAGCCGATTGCTATTATGGCTTTTTCATTTTCTATAATTCATTCATTTGCTTATCTTTGGCCTTTCAAACAGGTTTATATAATGAACATTGAAGAGTTCAGGGAGTATTGTTTGAGAAAGAGCGGAGTAACTGAAGATTTCCCGTTCGACGAATATACACTCGTATTCAAGGTGATGGGGAAAATATTTGCATTGACGAACCTGGATGGAGATTGGAGTTTAGCTTTAAAGTGTGATCCGCAACGAGCGATTGAGCTTCGCGAACAATATCCTGCTATTAAACCAGGGTATCACATGAACAAAACTCACTGGAACACCGTATTGATGGATGGCTCGCTGACAAATGACCTTATATGGGAACTTACTGACCATTCATACGAATTGGTTGCAGGTAAGCTGCCACTAAAACTAAGAAGTGAACTTAAGAACATGCTATGATGGAGTACGAACTGAGAGGAGAAGAATACATTGAACTTATCAAATTATTAAAAATAAAGAGGATAAGTGAATCAGGAGGGCAGGCAAAACTGATGGTCGACGATGGTATTGTTCTTCGGAATGGCGAGCCGGAATTC
>JAEWME010000028.1 GCA_023393265.1 Bacteroidota bacterium
AAAGAAGATTTCAGGATTCGATGGAAGAACTTGATGCGCTCTTGCACGATGCTGTGAGGATACGCCTCCGTGCTGACGTTCCTGTCGGTGCCTACCTGAGTGGCGGACTCGATTCGAGTGTGACAACATCCTACATCAAATCAATTTATCCGGAGGTTTTAAATACTTTCTCCATTGGTTTCGCTAACCACGATTATGATGAATCAGTTTTCCAGACAGAAGCCGCCCGTTATTTCGGAACCAATCACACGGCGTTCACCTGCAATTCAGAAGAAATAGCTCAAAATTTTGAAGATACAGTTTACCATACCGAATTCCCAATATTGCGGACCTCTCCCACTCCAATGTTCATGCTTTCGCGAAAAGTACGGCAAAATAACATCAAAGTGGTTATTACTGGTGAAGGCGCCGATGAAGTTTTTGGTGGCTATAACATTTTCAAAGAGGCAAAAATCAGACAGTTCTGGGCCAGGCAACCCGATTCGAAAATAAGGCCACACCTGCTAACCAAATTATATCCCTACTTGCCGCTAATGAAAGGCTCACCTGAAGTTTCGCTGAAAATGTTTTTCGGATACAAGCTGGGCGAAACGCAAAATCCGTTCTATTCGCATCTGTTGCGTTGGAATAATACAGGCCGTCTGAAATCATTCTTTACTGAAGATATTTACCAAACATTCGCCGGGACGGATGCGACAGAACAACTATCCGAAAAGCTGCCTAATGGATTTGATAGATGGAGCGAACTTTCGAAGGCTCAATACCTCGAAACACAGATATTCATGTCAGGATATCTGCTTTCGTCGCAGGGAGATCGCGTAGCAATGGGCAATTCAGTAGAAGGCCGTTACCCATTTCTTGATTACAGGGTTATTGAATTTGGAGCAAAGCTACCTGATCGGTTTAAGCTGAATGGTATCAACGAGAAATTTATACTGAAGAAATTAAGCAAAGGCCGTATCCCGGATTCTATTTCCCAACGCTCGAAACAAGCATACCGGGCGCCAATTTCGGATAGCTTTTTCAATGATCAGGTTCCTGAAAAAATTACATATCTACTTTCCAGTGAGGCAATAAAATCACATGGTATTTTCGATCCTCGAAAAGTTGAAACCCTGACCTCCAAGATGAAATCGAACAAAACGGCTTCAGAAATAGATCAAATGGCGATTGTTGGCATCATTTCAACACAACTAATGAGTGAAATCTTTATTAAAAACAGTGTAAAACCGCAGACCGAAAAATTGCATAGCTATAGACTCATCGACTTAACTAATTCGTAATTAAAACATCACATCTGTATAATAAAAAAGTACCTTCTTTTTGTAACTTTATAAACGAACAATTAGTAGGTAAAATGCCCACTTGTTTCTGCACAAAAGACCAAAACAACTTAATTACAGGTTGTGTCTTTAATATATATCATTGTTATCGGCACGGTTCTCTTCTTACTGCTTGCTTATTGTAATTTATTTTTTTTAAAGCTGGCAGATTCTATCTAATTACTGATTGAATTTTGAAAAAAGTAATTCAGGTAAATAACGATGAAAAAGCAAAAAACAGGTACATACTCCGAAGGGAAAAGCCACCAATCAGATATAAAAACCTACGGAATTATTTATGCTCATCCTGAAAGGGAAACGCTCCATCTGATTGACCGTGAACAAATCCGACTTAATGCGCGGATGGCTCGCTGGTTTTATGACTACGAATTGAAGCAAACTATTTGGTCAGATGGCGTCTATGAAATTCTGGGACTTGATCCCAGAAAGACCGAACCGGATTATTATAAGTTCCTGGAGATTATTCATCCGGAAGACAGGCACCTAAAAATTACCGCTGACAAGAATTTACAGAACACTACAAAACCCATCGAAATAAACTACAGGCTTCATTCAGGTAATAACAGAATTAAATGGATAAACGAGATTTGCGGCACAGATTTTAAGTCCGACGGATCGCCTGCCCGTTCATTTGGTACCCTTCAGGACATTACTCAATACAAAATTAAAGAAGAGAATTTCAGGATTAAGGAAGAAAGGATTAATAAGCTGATTGACCTCTATCCGTCGGTTGTGGCAATATGTAACAAGAACAAGTTCGCAATTATTAATGAGGCAGGCAAAGAACTTTTCGGAGAGATTTATGCTGCAGGACTGATTGGAAAACCAGCGGAAAGCATCATCAATGGTGCAGTAAAAGAACGCTTCCGGCAAAAAATGGAATTGGCTGCAATGGGTAAAAAACTAGCGCCTTTTGACAGTCAGGTTTTATTGGCTGGAGATCAAACGTTAGAAGTGAATATCACACTGATACCGGCATCATACAGCGGAAACAATTTTGTGCAACTCGTTATAAACGATGTCAGTAAACAGAAAGAAGCAGAAAAGAAGCTTGCCGATTCTGAAAAACGTTTCAATTTTATAACTGAAAGGCTGACCGCTTTTAGCTGGTCTATTGATTTAGCTGGAAACATAACCGAAATCTTTCCCGATAATTTGCTGATTTTTGGATATCAACGAAAAGACCTCATAAATCACAACATCTCCAGATTTCTAAGTGCAGAAATTTATCCTTCTGTTCTAAGAAAAATACTGAATTCGCCGTCAGGAAAAATTAACAAGGGTAATAAAAAACAAATTCTGGATATTATTGCAAAGGACGGGTCAAGAACATGGATAGAAATTTCGACTGTACCCATTATCGACTCAAATAACTACCTTACTGGATTCAATGGAATTGGACGTGATATTTCGGAACGCATAAAAACAGAAAACCTTTTGCGAAAAAATCAAGAGAGGCTCAATGAGCTAATCGCTGCAAAAGACCGTTTTTTTTCTGTTATTGCACACGATTTAAGGGCGCCATTCAACAGTATTCTCGGATTCATCGATTTTCTGGGAACCAACTTCGAAGAAATAGCACCGGATGAAAGAACCAAATATTTCAAGTTAATTGAAGATAATGTAGAGAATACGCTAAAAATGCTTGAGAACCTATTAGATTGGGCCAGAACTCAGACAGGTAAACATATCTTCCAGCCCGAAAAATTTAAAGTAAAGGTACTAATTGATGAAGCTGTGAAAAATATTTCGTCGGTAGCAAGTCAAAAGAGCCAAAACCTAATAACAAATATTCCTGAAAATCAATCCATAAGAGCTGATTACAGAATGCTTTTAACCGTTCTTAATAATCTATTGAGCAACGCAATCAAATTTAGCTACGAGAATAGCTGCATTGAAATTGAAGTTACCCATAGCAAAAGAAAAATAAAATTTTCGATTTTGGATCATGGTATTGGAATAAGCAAGGAAAAGCTGGGAACACTATTTAAAGTTGGCAATGGACATTCTACTGCCGGAACCGCTCAGGAAAAAGGTAGCGGACTTGGTCTCATCCTGTGCAAAGAATTCATCGAGATTCATCATGGAGAAATTGAAGTGCAAAGCGAGCCGGGAAAAGGCAGTGTATTTTCATTCACTATTCCCGACTTATAAAAAAAATCCCCGGGAGCTGATCTCCCAGGGACTCGAATCGAACCAAATCTACTTTTTCACAATCAATGCATGACCTACTTGAGTTTAACCTCCAATTTGTCTAAAAAAATATAATTACCGAAAGATTGATTTAGAACTAATAAAACGGATCATGTTTCGTCTGATTATTGATCAGCAACTCAACATTGAGGCCGTTCTCCTGTTGTTATTGAGCAACATTGTCTGTTAATTTTCAAACTATGTACCAAAATTCGACGTGAAAACAACAACGGCACTAGAAAAAACACAAAATAATATAAATCAACAACTTACATTCATAATTATTTTTAATGGTTTTAATTTTTTTCTTCGAAAATAAAAAGCAGCTCAAAATCGCTCTATTTTTACGCACATACGTGCTAAAAACAACCTATATTTGAGTAAATAAATTATAAGCTTTTTATTATCAAATGATTATTAAGAACTTCCAAACGAATACACGTTTGTCTACAGGTAAAATATGAATGAAGTTGTATCCAAAATACTGATTGTTGACGACAATACTTTCTATCTTTCTGTACTAAAGACTATTCTGCGTAACATAGATGCAGAAATATTTATGGCTAGTTCGGGAGAAGAAGCGCTAAAATTGTTTGAGCAGAATGAATTTGCTTTGGCGATTCTTGATATCGAGATGCCGGAAATGGATGGTTTCGATCTCGCCGACAGAATCAGAAAATACCAAAACCGGGATTTGTTACCGATTATATTCCTTACGGCTTATATGACCGATGATGTCCAAATGTATAAAGGATACGACAAAGGGGCCATCGACTACCTTACCAAGCCTATTAACAAAGATATTTTTATCAGCAAGGTCAATGTTTTTCTTGAGCTAGACAAGCAAAAGAAAACGTTGAAAGCTGCAAAGCAAGAAACAGAAGAATCGAGAAAGAAATATTTTAAACTATACGATTTCGCTCCCACCGGCTACCTCACGATCAGCTCCAAAGGAGAAATTTTAGATATTAACCTGAAAGGTGCATCTTTACTTAACATTGAAACTGGTCCGGCTGCAAAATATAACATAAAAACCGCTGTATCACCGGCATCAATGGTCGATTTCGAGAATTTTATCTCAGAGGTATTTGGACAGAAAACTCACAGTAAGTGCGAAATCGCACTAAAACCACTTAAAGGCCGGACAACCTACGTTTTCTTGCAAGGCGCACTCACCGACGAAGGTGATAGCTGTCTGGTTTCGATGGCCGATATCACCGACCGGAGGGAAGCCCAGATGGCCCTTCAGGAATCGGAGGAGCTTTACCATTCGCTTCTGAAAACGTCGCCTGATGGAATTATCATCACCGATCTTAATGGTCAAATTACCGAAGCCTCAATTATAGCAACTGAGATTCTTGGTGTGAATGACCAGAAACTGGAAGGCACACACTTAACTGATTATATTCCGAGAAATTCAAGAAGGGCGCTGATTTCAATTTGTCAGTCGACCAAAGCGGAGGGAATGATCCAAAACATCGAGATCAAGTTGAACAGGGCCGACAAATCAGAGTTTAACGGAGAAGTAAGCTGCTCCCAGATTCGGGGCAATTCGGGCGAGATAAAAGCATATATGTCGGTTATCCGGGATATATCGGAACGAAAACTCATTGAAAAACAACTAAGACATTCGGAGCGAATGGCTGGTATTGGAGAACTGGCAACCGGAATGGCACATGAAATCAATCAACCGCTGAATACTATTTCTCTTTCTATCGACAACATCATTTTCTCGCTCGACAATAGCTCATTGACAGAGAATTATCTGAGAACCAAGCTCAACAAGGTTTTCGATAACATTACCCGGATCAAGAAAATCATCGATCATGTACGCACGTTTTCGCGCGATCAGGATGATTTTATCCATTCAGCTTTTAATATCAACCTGGGAATAGAAAACAGCATATCGATGATTTCGGAGCAATTTCAGCAAAAAGAAATCGATTTGAATTTTACGCCTGACAACAACATTCCTGAAGTGGCCGGAAACCCATACCGCTTCGAACAAGTAATTGTAAATATGCTGATTAATGCCAAAGATGCTATCGAAGAAAGGCGAAAAAAAACGTATGAGAAATTTGATAAAAAGATTGATATTCATACAAATCGAATTGACAACCAAATTATCATCGAAATAAAAGACAACGGAATCGGTATTAAACCGGAGGAAATTGATAAAGTTTTGCTTCCCTTTTTTACAACCAAAGCGCCAGGACAGGGAACTGGCCTTGGACTTTCCATTTCGTATGGAATTATTAAAGAATTAGGCGGCGAAATCGACATCAAAAGTCAACCACTTGCAGGAACTTCTATTTTCCTGAAAATACCAGTCAGAGAATCGAAAAATAAAATTAAAGCTTGAGATATGTTTAACACTCCATCCAAATCAGAAAATTTCCAGCTAAACTCGCAACTGAAAGTTCTCGTTATTGACGACGAAGTAAATTTCACCGAAGAAATTGAAGAATTTCTTCAAAACCAGGGATACATTTCATACACCGCTAATAACGTTCAGAAAGGACGTCAGGTGCTTAGAAACCACGATATAGATTTGCTAATTCTGGATGTTCGCCTGAAAAATGTAAACGGACTTGATGTGTTGCTCGAAGTTAAACACGAATTTCCCAAATTAGAGGTGATTATTGTTTCGGCGCACGGAGACATGGAAACCGTGATTACCGCACTGAGAAATGGCGCTGCCGACTATCTGAAAAAACCTTTTAGGCATACTGATATACAGATTGCCATCCAACGAACACGCCGGTTTCTTGATCTTCAGCGGGTCATCAAAACAATGGAAGCAAAAAATTCGCTGATTTCAAAGAGCCTTCAGGAAAAAATTAAGCGCGACTTTGTTGGCGAAAGCAGCCAAATCAAGGAAATTCTTGAAATGGCAATGACAGCCTCAAAATATAAGGATACCAGTGTGCTTATAACGGGAGAAAGCGGTACAGGAAAGGAAAATATCGCCCGGATTATTCATTATGAAAGCGAACGAAAGGACAATTTCTTTTGCGCAGTAAACAGTAGTGCGATCACCGACACGCTGCTCGAAAGCGAATTTTTCGGCCATAAAAAAGGATCGTTCACCGGGGCAATTACCGATAAAAAGGGTTTTTTCGAGGTGAGTGACCAGGGTACTTTATTTCTCGACGAAATAGCCGATATGCCAATTAACCTTCAGGCAAAAATATTAAGGGCCATAGAAGAAAAAACAATTACACGAGTTGGTGAAACGGAACCAATTGCAACCGATTTCAGGATCATTGCGGCAACCAATCACAACATCGACAAGCTGATTGAAGAGAAGAAATTCAGGCTCGACCTGCTGCACCGACTAAATACAATCCACATTCATATCCCGCCATTGCGAGAACGTATTGACGATATCGAACCACTGGTAAAGCATTTTGTTGCCGAATTTGCCAGAAAACTCAACAAACCGGAGCCAAAGATTGAACGGGAAACGATTAATATGCTAAAAAACTATGCTTTCCCCGGAAATGTGCGCGAATTGAGAAACATGGTTGAACGCGCGCTAATTCTTTGTAAAGGCGAATCGCTGTCTGCCACCCATTTTATGACGAAAGCTTTTGCAGAAAATGAAGTGCAAACAGAAAAGATCAATTACAACCTCGAAGTCAACGAATTATCACTGATCAGGCTTGCACTAAAAGAGAAGAACTACAACCAAAATAAGGCCGCAGAATTGCTGGGTATAACACGCGACTCGCTTATCCGACGCATGAAAAAATATAACATTCATGTTTCGAGAGCCGAAGGGCACAAGGAATAGCGACTAGCTTAAATCATATATTCCTGGGCAAGACCTTTGCTGATAAGAATATCGTTCAGGCAAAAGAGATCGCCGATTTTCCGGATATTTGGTAGCCCTTCATAGATAGAAGAATCTGCTTTGTAGTAAACGACAGCAAGGTAACGACCATATTTTTCCTTTCGGTCCTTGATCGTTTCCACAATCACATTATTGTTCTCTGTCAGGTTACTTTTGACAAATTCCGATGATTGATTACCCAGATCCCATTCAGGCGAACCTTTTTTTACGCCGTACACTTCCGGTGTGTTTACGCCATAAAGCCTGACCCGTTCATTTCTCACCCAAACTGAGAGACCGAGGTCGATGTCAATTTCGAGGGTATCGCCATCAACCACTCTTCTGATAATTGCAGAATATTGATACATGTTGTCGTGTTTTAGATTACGAACAACAAGTTACAAAAAAAAAGCTGCCAACAGGCAGCTTTTTTTTTGTATGGCTTATTTTCTGGGTTGAACGCCTTTTTGCTTGGCCATCTCTTCCAATTTCTGCTGAAATTTAGATTTAACTACCGGCTTCTTCTTATTAATCAGGATCTGAGCCCTGATTTTTTCTTCATCAATCAACAACCGGAAGATATACATTTGGCCAATAGTGATCACATTTGCCAGGAAATAATAATAACTAAGACCCGAAGCATAACTATTCAATACGAACAGGAACATAACCGGCATGATGTACATCATTGTTTTCATTCCTGGCATTGCATCTGTATTCTGAGTTTGTGAATTAAGATGAGTCGAGATAATTGTGGTAACAGTCATGAGCAAACAGAAAAGACTGACATGGTTACCATAGAACGGGATTGTAAATGGCAAATTCAGGATCGAATCGTATGTCGAAAGGTCGTGCGCCCAAAGGAAACTCTCCTGCCTCAGCTCAATTGACGATGGGAAAAAGAAGAACATCGCAAACAATACCGGCATCTGGAAAAGCATCGGCAAACATCCTCCCAACGGGTTCACTCCTGCTTTTTTGTACAGGTTCATTGTCGCCTGTTGTTTCTCCATCGCCTTATCTTTCCCGAATTTGGCATTAATCTCGTCTATTTCCGGCTTCAGCGCTTTCATCTTAGCCTGCGATTGGTAAGACTTGTAAGTGAACGGGAAAATGATAAGCTTGATGAAAATAGTCAGCAAAAGAATAATGATACCAAAATTACTGATATACTGCCTCAGGAAATTGAAGGTTGGGATAACAATGTATTTATTGATTGGGCGAACAATCGCATATCCAAGATTTACAAGTCTTTCCATCGACAAATCGTACTGTTTCAGCGTGCTGTAGTGATTTGGTCCGAAAAAGAACTTCATCTTCACACTTTCCGAGTCTTTACCTTCGTATGGCAAAGAAATATCGGCAGTGTATTCGCCCAGGTATTTGGGGTCTTCTTTGGTTGCAATCGACTTAATCTCAGCTGAAGGAAAAGCATCCTCTGCAATCAATATAGAAGAAAAGAATAACTGTTTGAAACTGATCCATTTTGACTTGGTTGTGAGCTTTTCTTCTCCGGATTTCCCATAAGAAAGCTTCTCAACATCATCGTCCAGAAATTTATAATAAACAGTTGTGTAATTGTCCTCTCCATAACTCGATTTCCTTTCCTGGCGAGGCATATCGATACTCCAGTGTAAATCAAGCGAATTGGTATTACTTGTTACAAGGCTGCTCAATCCTTTTGTTCCAACCTCAAAACCAACAATATAGGAGTTATAATTGATCGTATATTTGTATTCCAGGAATTGTCCGGGCCCCGCCATCAAACGCATGGTAAATACTTTCGAATCTCCTTTGTTGGCTGCATTAAATGCTTCGTTTCCTTCCTTTCCAATTTTAACCTTTGGTCCTTCAAGTGTGGTCAATTCCGAAGAATCAGAAGGCTCGAAATAAAACGATTCAGTTTCGATACTTCTGTTTTGAGCAAAGAAATTAAGTCCAAATTCACTTTTGTTTCCTTCAAACAATACCAGCGGCTTCCCGTCGTAAGTCTTAAAATTCTTCAGTTCAACCGAATAAATACGGCCACCCTTATTCGTGAAAGTGATCTTTAAAAGGTTATTCTCAACTACGTAAAATTTTTCTTTTCCAACTGAAGCTCCTGCAAATACACCATATCTTTCCCGAAGTGCCTGTTCTGTTGAAGAACTCAGACTGTCACCAGGCACGATATTTTCTGAAGTGGCATTGACAGAGTCTAATTTCGCTGCCTCAGCCATTTCTTTTTGCTTTTGTGCCTGAACCAGTTCCAACGAGTCACGGGTTTTCTTTGCCGCTTCAATTTGTTTCTCCGATGGCCGGTTGAAATAACTAAAACCGATCAGAATTCCAAAAATCAGCAGTATCCCTACAATTGTATTCCTATCCATAAATTTTATTGATTATTTCCCTAATGATGCCTTGATAAATGCCACAAATAGCGGATGCGGTTTCAGAACAGTACTGCTGTATTCAGGATGAAACTGCACTCCAACAAACCATTTGTGCGCCGGAATTTCAATCACTTCAACCAGGTTGGTATCCGGATTCAATCCAACAGCTTTCATCCCGGCTTCTTCAAAAGCGCTCAGGTACTGATCGTTAAATTCGTATCGATGCCGGTGCCTTTCTTTAATATCGCACTTTCCGTACGCCTTATAAATATTGGAGTTTTTATCGATAATCTGGCATTTATATGCACCAAGTCGCATGGTTCCACCCTTTTCAGTGATTCCTTTTTGTTCCTCCATGAGGTCGATCACCGGAAATTCAGTTTCACTCATTTCAGTTGAATCTGCTCCCTGGTAACCTAAAATGTTCCGTGCAAATTCAATCACAGCTATCTGCATACCGAGGCAAATTCCGAAGAACGGAATGTTATGCTCACGTACATAACGTGTTGCAATTACTTTTCCTTCAATCCCACGGTGTCCAAATCCTGGTGCAACAATGATTCCTTTGAGCCCTTCCAGCTTCTTTTCTACGTTTTCCTCCGTAATTTTTTCTGAATGAATCAGCCGAACCCTCACTTTGCATGAGTTCATTGCCCCGGCATGAACGATGGCTTCAACAATTGATTTATAAGCATCCTGAAGCTCAACATATTTTCCTACCAGACCAATTTCGATTTCGTGAGTCGGTTTATTCAGCTTATCCAGAAAATCGTTCCAGTCGTCAAGCTGAGGTTCCCCTTTCAGGTCGAGGCCTATTTTGCGCAGGACAATTTCGTCCAGTTTTTCTTCGCGCATTTTATTCGGAACCTCGTAAATCGTCGATACATCAATTGATTCGATAACAGCATCGCTCTCAACATTACAGAAAAGTGCAACTTTTTTCCGAAGTGTAGTTCCCAACTCATGTTCGGTACGAAGTACCAAAACATCAGGTTGAACTCCGTTTTCGAGTAAAGCTTTAACCGAATGCTGAGTTGGTTTCGTCTTCAATTCTCCTGAAGCAGCCAGAAATGGAACCAGCGTGAGGTGAATCACCAGTGCAGCGCTACCAAGCTCCCATTTCAATTGACGAACCGCTTCGATATATGGTAACGATTCGATGTCGCCCACAGTTCCGCCGATTTCGGTAACGACGATATCGTATTTACCTTTCGAGCCCAGAACTTTGATCCTGCGTTTAATCTCATCAGTAATATGCGGGATAATCTGAACAGTCTTTCCGAGGTAATCGCCACGACGCTCTTTATTGATAACCGACTGATAAATACGACCAGTTGTAACATTGTTGGCCTGTGAAGTTGGCACATTCAGGAAACGTTCGTAGTGACCAAGATCGAGGTCGGTTTCAGCTCCGTCTTCAGTCACAAAACACTCACCGTGTTCGTAAGGATTTAGGGTGCCTGGATCGACATTAATATATGGATCCAACTTCTGAATCGTAACAGAATAACCTCTGGCTTGCAGTAACTTAGCCAAAGAGGAGGCCAAAATACCTTTTCCTAATGAAGATGCTACACCTCCTGTCACAAAAATATACCTGGTTGCTGTCAAGACTTTAAATTTAATTGTTCTTAAAAGCGAGCAAAGTTAATTAATAAAACGGATCGCTAAAAACTGTTGTCAAATTTAATGAACGGTTAACAACAAAAAACCCGCCTTCGGTGAGCGGGTCTTTTTATGCGGTTATTCGTCGTCTTCCATCGTCGAATCCATGATCCTGATCTTCTCTTTCAGGAATTCTATCTTCTCTTTGGTATTGGCGATTTTTTGATTTACATCACTGATTAAAGCCTCGGCATTCTTTGTATTCGAGAAGAAACCAATGTTGTTGTCGAGCAGCGCGAGGTCGGTTTCCAACTGCTTGAGTTTCGTGATATATTTTTCGCGCTCGAAACGCATTTTGTTCTGTCCTCTTC
>JAEWME010000074.1 GCA_023393265.1 Bacteroidota bacterium
CCAAAATCTTCTGCAACAATCAGTTTGTTGATGACAGCGTAGATCGTCAATCCCGAAACCGATTTAATGCCCAGTTTGCTGGTAATGTTTTTTCGGTGCGAAATGACCGTATGAATGCTAATGAAAAGTTCTTCGGCAATTTCGCGGTTGCTTTTTCCCAGCGCCACCAGCCGAACCACGTCGAGTTCGCGCTGCGAAAGTGCGGCGCTTTCTTCGGCTTCGTCATCATTCGCTCCCGAATCGAGTAGTTTTTCCAGCTTCTGAAAGATTTTTTCGTCGTCGTCGTTGATGTAAATTACTTCGTCAAACATCGATAAAATTTGCTCGTCGAAATAGGCATAAACGAGTCCGGCCAGCTTAAAGTCGTTGGCAATGGCTTCCTGTCTCAGCATTTTTATTTGCTCGCCTTTTGTGTCGAAATAAAAAGTTGGGTTTGCAATCAGGATATCCAGGTTTCCATTCCTGATTTGCTCGCCTATTTCGCGCAAATTGTCGGTGCTGCTCACCTGGTAGTGGTTCGGACGTGTTTTTAGCAGCGCGGCAATTCCCTGACGAATGATTTCAGAATGATCGACAACCAGTATGTTGAGTCTATTCATGGCGTCGTGTCTTGTTTTCAAGGGTTCGTACCAGCGGAGCCAGAATTCGTTCTTCCACACCGTTGTGGTCGTTCAGGTCGTATTCCAGATCGTACAATTCGAGCAAAATCTGGTTCCTGAAAAAACGGTCGCGTGTTGGCGGAAAATGCTTGATAAGCAGGTTCTTCAAGTCTTCCAGTTTTTCTTCGATGTCGGTATGGTTGTCGACGAAATCATCAATCCTGTAATTAAGCAACTTTGATTCTTTACCTCCCGATTGCTCAAAAACTTCCAGGATATAGGGGAAAACTGTTTTTTCTTCCAGGTGCATGTGTTCAACTACTTCGTTTACATATTCCTGAAAAAAAGATCGCAGCAGGCGGGTATCCGGGTTTTCTGTACGTTCAATAAACCGGTCGATGAGCTGGCTGATGTAGGGTAGTTTCTCGGTTAAAAAATAACGGTGGCCTCTTTTCAGGTATTCCACCAGGCCGGGAATATATTCCGGAGTAACCAATCCGTCGACAGTGAAAGAATGATCATTGAAAACATTCATCACCAGAAGAAGGAGTGCCGGGTTGATTTTATACTGGGCTGAAACCTCGTAAATGGTTTTATCGCCAAAGCCCAGCGAAATACCAAATCGTTCGATTACAAGCAGCAACCGCTGGTTGAGATCGACGACATCGGCCATTTTCAGGTCGCCGGTAATCCGGTAATTGTATTGTTGTGTCATTGTTTTCAGTTTTCGTGAAACAGGGATGTTGCCTAATTCAATTGCTGTGCAACGAAATTTTGAAGGTCGAAGACCGGCTTTTTTACGGTTACTGCTTCTGCCAGAGTCATCGATAGAAAATTACGGTACAGTCTTTTTATTTCGGCCAGTTCTTCGGCTGTAAAAAGCATCTTTACTTCTGCTCCCGGTATGCGGATCATGATTTTGCGGCGGTATCTCGATGTACGGTTTCGGTGCGCCCAAAACTCCGAATCAATTTCGTCGATGTAATTCAAAAAGGCCGTCAGTTGACTGCTGTCGTTATAGTCGATAGCCATGCTTCCGAATTCCACATGGATTTTCTGGCATTTGCTGCAAATAAATATTTGTCCGTTGACGCTTTTACAAATCATAGCTTTCCCTTTTTATCAAGGACAAAGGTAGCCGGCGATCCCAATCCCATCAATCACCTGAAATAAGGAATTTCACGATCAGACGTTGCTCATCGGATTGAAAGGTTAACCTCCTGAAAACATTTAAACCGTGCGTCTGGCGGTCTTTTCACCACTTTTGGGGATGTCGTATTCAATAATCGCTATTTGTGGGGATTGTCGCGATTTTGCGCTTTCTGTTGCTTTGCAGGACAAGAAAACTATTCTATCAAAGTCAATGAAAAAAACAGGAATTATTATCATCGTTCTCAGCCTTATCCTGATTAAGGTGATGGGGCAGGAGGCTGCCGATTCGTCAAAAGTCAGAGAGGCATTTACTACCTACAGATTTGGTGGCTACGGCGAAATCTTATTTCAGCACATGGATTTTGGCCCCGACCGATACAACTATTCATCCGGTGCTCCTTCGGACAACCGTTCGCTGATTTCTATGCCGCGTGCGGTTTTTTCGTTTGATTATAAATTCAGGAAAGACCTGATTTTTTCTACTGAACTCGAATTCGAACATGGAGGAACCGGATCGGCCATGGAACTGGAATATGAAGAAGCCGGCGAATACGAGCTCGAAGTTGAAAAAGCTGGTGAAGTTGTGCTTGAGCAGCTTCATTTTACCAAAATATTCAAACCGTGGCTGCAGCTCAGGGTAGGGCACATGATTGTGCCTGTCGGACAAACCAACGCCCGTCACGAATCGGTCATGTATTTCGGTACCATTCGTCCTGAAAGTGAAACAAGTATAATCCCGCTTACCTGGCACGAGACCGGTATTTCATTGTTGGGAAATTACCGCAGGTGGTCGTACCAGTTGATGCTTGTTAACGGCCTCGACGCGAATGGTTTCACATCGGCATACTGGGTGCGCGAAGGAAAGCAGGGTATTTTTGAAGACGTTAAAATGACTGATCCTGCGGCAGCTATCCGTGTAGAGAATACCAGTGTCCGCGGATTGCGTCTGGCTGTTTCGGCTTACTCCGGAAAAAGCACCGGAAATACTGCCAAACCAGTTAACATGGAAGGACTGGATGGCCGGGTAAGCATCCTTTCAGGAGACTTTGAATACAACAACAGGAAACTGATCGTAAGGGGAAATGTGGTCTCGGGCGACCTGAGCGACTCGTACCAGATTTCAGCCATCAACAAAACTGTTTCAAAAAACATTCAGTATGCCCGCACGCCGGTTGCCAAAAATGCCTTGGCCTACGGAATTGAGGCCGGTTATGCCTTCAGGCTTCGTAGCACCACCGAAAGAATCATCCCATTTGCACGATACGAATATTATAATTCCATGGAAAAGACAGTTGACGGAATGCACGCTGATCCGCGTTTTCAGCGCGACGTGCTTTCGTTCGGTCTTAACTATTACCTGATGAGTTCGCTCGCCCTGAAAGCTGATTACAGTCACCGCCGCATCGGAATGGGTGACTACAACAACGAAAATACCGTCGGGCTGGCCCTGGTTTACACCGGCTGGTTTATACAGAAATAAAATCAAAACCTTAAAAAAATTCAATATGAAAAAGTACCTGGGAATATTTATCCTGATTTCGGCCCTTTTTGTTGGCTGTTCTGACGACGACAATAATGGCGGGGAAGGACCAGGAAACGACTATGCCGATATTTTGAACGATTATGTCGGCAACACGGTTATCCCGACTTATGCTGCCATGAAAGATAATGCCAAACTGCTGGTGGCATCAACCGAAAAATTCGTCGAAACCGGATCGCAGACCGATTTGAATGATGTTTGCGAGAAGTGGAAATCGACCCGGAAACCCTGGGAATGCAGCGAAGCATTTTTGTTTGGCCCGGCAGCTTTTAAAGATCTCGATCCGCTGCTCGATTCATGGCCGTTGGACAAAACTCAGCTCGATCAGGTTCTGGCAAGTAACCAGGAGCTTTCTGCCGAGTTTGTGCGAAATGGTCTTGGCGCCGGATTGCGTGGTTTCCACACCATCGAATACCTCGTTTTCAGGGATGGTTCGCCCCGCAGTGCGGCTGATGTGACCTTGCGGGAAAAACAATATCTCGCTGCTGTAACCGAAGTGCTCCGCGACGATTGCATCACCCTTTGGGCGCTCTGGGCAGGCGTACCAGCCGGTTCCGAAGAAGCCGAAATTCTGGATGAATTGGAAGTGTCGGTGGGAACTCCCTATGGCGAAGAATTTAAAAATGCAGGGAAAGCTGGCAGCCGCTATTTGTCGCAAACCACAGCCATTGAAGAAATTTTGCAGGGCATGATCGACATTGCGGCCGAGGTGGGAAGCCAGAAAATTGGTGGCCCGGTGAAAAGCCAGAATGTGCTTGATGTGGAGTCGTGGTTTAGCTGGAACTCGCTGACCGACTTTACCAACAACATACGCAGTATCCAGAATTCATATATCAATGGATACGAAGGCTCAGCTCCCGGTGCCAGCCTGTCGGTTTTTGTAAAAAGTAAAAATCCGGAGGTTGATGAGGAGGTAAAGGCTAAAATTACTGCGGCAATCACGGCTATCAACGATATTCCCGCACCATTCAGAAACAGTTTAAACAATACCGAAAAAACCAGCGCAGCCATTGCAGCTATGGGCGAACTGGAAGATGTTTTAACCTCAAAACTAAAGCCTTTGTTTATCAACTGACCGGAGAAAAAGTAGCATTCAGAAAAAATGAACGATCTTATAAAAATGGTTTGCCTGGGCTGGTTATGTTTTATATCTTCCCAGGTATTTGCAGGTGGAACAACTACGAGGGAAATAACAGTGAAAGGTGATTCCCTGGAATTTATACTCACCGAAGTAATTGACAGTATCGGGCAAACTAAATATTTTTACCGAGACATCGATCAGTTTCCTTGCGACGACTCGGTTTGTGAACGGATGCACGTCAGGATTTACTGGAACCTGAATGGAAAATATCAGCGTTTTACGATAGAAAAAGGATTAAATCTGACCAAGCTGAACCACAAGCCTTTCTCTGACCGCGATTACCGCAAACTCGATGAGTTGCTCGCCAACCCGAAATCGAACCTGCGGTACTACAAACTCGAAACATTGACCAGCAAGGAAGCCGAGCGCAAATATTACGATGTGGATGCTATTTCAGGAACCACCGTCAAGGAAATTACATTTGAGACTGTTCGAGGGGCCGTGAAAACCTGTTTTGTTCTTTGGAAAATTGCCAACGGCGAGACTTCCAAATACATCAAAAACCTGCACCTTTCGGACAACACCAAAAACTGAATCTTCTTTAGGCCAAGTATTTTAGAAAAGCTTCAGCGACAATCAAATCTTCAGGAGTGGTAATTTTAATGTTTTCCCGGTTTCCATCAACCATAAAAATGGGGAACCCGGCTTTTTCGGCAACAGAGGCGTCGTCGGTAAAAGTCGGATCGTAATCCAGAGAAAAAGCCGAAAGGATTTGTGCCGACTGAAAGGTTTGCGGGGTTTGTACGCTGAAGTATAAACTTCGGTCAACAGCTACGCTGGTCTCTTTTCCTTTTCTCCTGAGCGACTCGTTGACTGGAAGCACCGGAATGGCATTTCCGTAGGTCTCAGCCGAATGCAGGCAGCGGTCGAGTGTTTCGGCTCCCACCAGTGGCCTTACGCCGTCGTGAATAAAAACGATTCCCTCTTCTGTAATCTGTTTCAGTCCGTTTTTGACAGAATGGAAGCGTGTTTCGCCTCCGGAAACAAGCCTGAGCGGAACGACAAAACTGTGTTTCAAACAAAGCTCTTCCCAGAAAGTTTTCTGGCTTTCAGGCAAAACGAGAATGATATCGCAGTTGTTATCCCACTCATAAAATACGCTTATGGTGTGCATTAGCACAGGTTTTCCGTTCAGTTCCAGGAATTGTTTGTGAATCTCGGTTCCCATGCGGGTTCCCGAACCTCCGGCTACGATGACGACAAACTTTTTCATAGGGCAATTGTTCTTTCGCAAATGTATAATTTACGGCTTTCATCGAAAAATTAGGGCCTGGTTTATTTCCAAGCCGAATGAAAGTGTAACTTGTGGCTGGCAGAATGTTTAAAAAGTAATCACCATGAAGGAAGTACTTCAATTTCTTTCGGAACTGAAAGAAAACAACAGCAAAGAATGGTTCGATCAGAACCGGGGCCGCTATGAGGCGAGCCGCAAAAAGATTCTGTTTCTCACAGAACTGGTCAATCATGAGATCGTCAAATTCGATCCGGAAGTTGGGATTCAGGACCCTAAAAACTGTGTTTTCCGGATATTTCGCGATGTCCGTTTTTCTCCTGATAAAACACCGTATAAAACAAATATGGGCGCCTACATTGCTGCTGGTGGAAAAAACAGCCTGGGAGCTGGTTATTACATTCACATCGAGCCGGGAGGCTCATTCGTTGGCGGTGGTTCTTATTGTCCGCAGCCCAATGCCCTAAAAGCCATTCGAACTGAAATTTTTGACAGGCCGGAGGATTTCAGGGAGATCATTCACAGCAAGCTGTTTCAGAGGGTTTACACCGAAATGTATGACGACAAGCTGAAAACTCCGCCAAAAGGTTTTCCAAAGGATTTTCCTGATATCGATATTCTGAAATACAAATCGTATGCTTTTACCAGTCGAATCGACGATGCGGTTGTTGAAGGCGATGCGTATGTCGAAAGAATTATCGCTGCATTCAAGCAACTGGCACCTGTAAACCAGTTTTTGAATGAGGCATTGCGAAAATGGTTGTGATCAAAAATGATGATTCATTTACAAAATCGGGCAGTTCGTACCGGAAATCGACCATTTCATTAATTAGTAAAAAAAAGCGGGTAACATTGCTCCCTGCTCCGGAATTAATGGATGAATGAATTTTTTAATTCATCCATCCATCCACCAAACAAATTCTGTAACAGAAAAAAGCCAGTCGGTTCGCGAATGGCTTTTTTTATGTTCCTAAGTGTATAGGTATCGTTTGATGTTTTTCTTCGGTGTTTTCTCAAATTCTTTATCGACAACGACAATTGAACTTAACTGGGCATATTTTGGAAATTCCTTATTTACTTCGCGGCAATTTTCGTCCATAATTTCCTTTAGCCGGTCCTTATCTGGTTTTTCAGCCTCAACCTGTTCCGGATCAGGGTAAACAAAAGCTACCAGACGTCCTTCACGTTCAGCAATCACGCATTCCAGCACAAATGGATAGTTATTTAGTTTTGCCTCCATTTCTTCAGGATAAATATTTTGTCCTGAAGCCCCAAGCAGCATATTTTTACTTCTTCCCCGGAGGAAAACAGAGTTGCTGGCATCAATTACACCGAGATCGCCCGTGTGAAGCCAACCTTGGCTGTCGATGGTTTCAGCGGTTGCTTTTTCATTTTTGTAGTATCCGAGCATCACATTGCTGCCTTTTACCAGAATTTCGCCAACCTCGTTGTATGGATCTTTCGAGTCAATTTTTATCTCCATCCGGTCCACCAGTTTCCCGGCCGATGCAGGACGGAAGCGTGTCCAGGTTTCATACGAAATGAGCGGCCCGCATTCTGTCATGCCGTAGCCAACTGTAAAAGGAAACTTTATCTTTCTGAAGAAAGCCTCTACATCCTTGTTCAGTGCAGCTCCGCCAATCACAATTTCGTGGAAATTTCCGCCAAATGTTTCTACGAGGCTGGACCTTACTTTTTTATAGAGCAGTTGGTTTATTCCCGGAACTTTCAGCAGGAACTTCACTGTCGGCTTTTCGAGAGCCGGGAGAATACGCTTTTTGTATATTTTTTCGATAACCAGCGGAACCGAGAGAATCAGCTGCGGGCGCACTTCCTGGAAAGCTTTGATGATAAGTTGAGGTGTTGGCGCCTTGGTTAAGAAAGTAACATGGCAACCTACCGAAACCGGGAAAAGAAACTCGAAAAGCAGTCCGAAAACATGCGCCATGGGCAGAAAAGACACGATGCTGTCGCCTGGTTGAAGCGGCATGTGATCCTGCGCAAAAACAATGTTCGACAAAAGGCTTCGGGCCGGAATCATAACACCTTTCGAAAAACCTGAAGTTCCGCTAGTATAAGAAAGAATGGCAACGTCCTCAGGAGCATATTCGTCCAGTTCAAAATTATCCGGGGACGACTTACCTGCATGTTCCGGTGAAAAACACTGCTTCCATTTTTGCTGGTCGGCCTCGTGCTTAAAGAATAGCGGCGAAAAGTTGTTCAGGCTGACAACTCCCGAGATACCCTCAAGTTTATTTGGGTCGATTTTATCGAATAGATTATCGGCCGCAAACAGAAAAATGGATTCCGAATGTTCGAGGATATGTAGCACATCATCCGGATTGAAGTCGGGCAAAACCGGAACCGAAACGGCAGCGTAACCAGATATGGCCAGAAAGGCAATGGCCCAGTGTGCAGAGTTTCGGCCGAGCAAAGCGATCTTGTCGCCTTTTTTTATTCCTGATTCCTTAAAAAAACAGTGAATTTGCCTGATCATCTGCGCCGATTCTCCGTATGTGTAAGAAACTCCCTGGTAGTCGGAAAATGACGGGATAGACCAGTTTTTCCTGAATGACTCGGCATACAGGCCAATAAGTTGATTCTGATTCATAAAATTAATCCTTCAGGTTTGATGCTTTTTGTAATCGACGAGCAAATGTACGCCTGAATTTTTGATTTGTTATACTTCTTTCACAATACGCACAATGCGGCTGACGGCGTCGTCGACATGTTCGGTCGAATACATCCCGATGGTCATACAGTCGACATTCTTGCTGCCAATCACGTACCTGAGCGATTTTTCGCGGCGTTCCTCATCTGCCATTCGTCCTTCTCCGAAAATTTTCATGCCGATAATGCCTTTGCCAGAGTCGTGTGCTTTTTTCAGTGTTGCCATCACTTCTTCGGGGCTGGCGTCCATAATCAGCCCTTCAGGATTGATACGGGCCAGAATCACATCGACCCATGGATCGTCGGCTGCAAGTTTGAGTGCCTCGAAGTTGTGGCACGAAACGCCCAAAACTTTGATGATACCTTTTTGCCTGGCCTCCGAAAGCGCCTCGATGTAAGGCTTTTTCTCTTCCTGCCACCTGCTGTTTGTCATGCAGTGCAGCAGCATGATGTCGAAATAATCGGAGCCTGTTTCTTTCCTGAAGCGGTCGATGGTTGCCGTTGGTGTATCCTTGTTCCAATCCTGCGGAGTTGTCCATATTTTGGTGAGGAGAGTCGCTTTTTCGCGGGGAATTTCTTTCAGGATGGCTTTAACATTGCCGTGCGAGCCGTAAAGGTCGGCAGCATCATAAAAGCTGATACCTCTTTCGTGCGCATAACGGGCCACTTTTAGCCAGTTTTCGATACCCATGCGTGTTGAATCGGATACCTGATTTCCGCCGTGTGTACCGGTTCCGATGGCAAGCCGCGGAACGGTGAGCCCTGTTTTTCCGAGGGCCACTTTATCGATAACGGATGTTTTTCCGGCAGCAAAACTAAGATTGTTCAGGCCAGCAGTGAGCGCTGCGGTGCCCACAATTCCGGTCTGGATAAAATGTCTTCTGGAGATAGGTTTCATATCGATTTGGTTAACAGGTTAAACAACAAAAAGTCAGTCGAAGCTGGTCATTGATTGATTTATAACAAACATCAAAAATAAACTCCGGATGAATATAGGAATTATTTTCAGGATTTACTGTTAATAATCCTAAACGGCTGATTTCCAGCAGGGGGATGTTGTTAAAAAAGTGTTGGTAACAAATTGGACTGATTGGCTTGTGTCGCCTAAGCTGCAATCGTTTTTTAATTATTTTTAGCCATTATTAACACTTACAACTTAAAGATTAGATTATGAAGAAATTAGTCCTTGTTTTTATTGCCGCATTGTTTGCTTTAGTTACTTACTCCCAGAATCTTCAGGTTCATTACGACTTTGGAGAAAACCGGAAGTTGATCACTACAACTGTTGAAATGTTTAAACCCGACAAATACGGGTCGACCTTTTTCTTCATTGATATGGATTACAGCGCAGATGCCCGTGATGTCAACAACGGCGTTTCATTGGCCTATTGGGAAATTGCCCGTGCATTCAAATGGAAAGAAAAACAGTTCCTCATGCCGCGTGTTGAATTCAACAGTGGTGTTTTGAAACTCGACGGAACAGGAACTCCTTACATTCCGATCGAAAACTGCTGGCTGGCCGGTGTTGAACACACCTGGGCTTCGGCTGATTTTTCGAAAATTTTCACCTTGCAGGCGAACTACAAAAACATCAAAGACAAGGAAGATGCTTCATTCCAGTTGACTGCCGTTTGGACAGTTAAAATGCTGAAAGGTAAACTTGTTTTCGACGGTTTTGCCGACTTCTGGAAAGAAGAAATGTTCTGGGGAACCGACTACAGATTCCTGACCGAACCACAGCTTTGGTATAACTTCTGCCCGAACTTTGCTGCCGGTTCTGAAATCGAAATCAGCAACAACTTTGTAAAAAACGGAACTCAGGTAAACCCAACCTTGGCAGTTAAATACACTTTCTAATCTGAATGAGCATGGAATTTCTAACAAAATATTTCAAACTTCAGGAGAATAAAACAACTGTACGTACCGAAATCATCGCTGGTATTACCACTTTCATGACGATGGCGTACATTCTTTTCCTGAACCCCAATATCCTGTCTGCAACAGGCATGGATAAAAATGCTGTTTTCTTCGCCACTGCCATTGCTGCTGGTTTTGTAACCATCGCGATGGGTTTGGTCGCCAATTTCCCGATTGCTTTGGCTCCGGGAATGGGGCTGAACGCTTTCTTTGCAACAGTGGCGCTT
>JAEWME010000099.1 GCA_023393265.1 Bacteroidota bacterium
GTTGCACTCTTGAATGTTTTTGGAAACTATAAAAAGAATAAAATTAGCTGGGAAAACAGCTTGGATCTGGGTTACGGATTGCTGAAGGAACAGGACAACGAAACGGTTAAGTCGAACGATAAAATAGATTTCAATTCGAAGTTTGGTGTGTTAGCCACTGAAAAGTTATTTTATTCGGCATTATTCAATTTTAAATCGCAGTTTGCCCCTGGATACAAGTATCCGAATACCACCGATGCCATTTCGCGTTTTATGGCTCCCGGGTATATCTCGTTGTCGTTTGGTATCGATTACAAGCCAGGAAAAATATTGTCGGTTTTTGTATCCCCGCTTTCAGGAAAAATGACACTTGTAACCGACAACGAATTGTCTTCGGTGGGAGCGTTCGGGGTTGATCCTGGCAAGGAAATGAGAGCAGAAGTTGGTTCATTTGCGAAGGTTGAGATAAAAACAGAGGTTGTGAAGAATGTAAGTCTGAGCACGAAAGTCGACTTGTTCTCAAACTATCTTGACAAGCCCCAAAATGTGGATGTTAACTGGGATTTGCTACTCAACATGAAAATTAATGACTATTTATCGGCGAATTTCATTGCAAACCTTATTTATGATGACGATATAAAAATTGCAATAGATAAGAATAACGACGGAATCATTGAAAGTAGTGGTCCGAAAGTCCAGTTTAAGGAGATGTTTGGTGTAGGATTGAGCCTAAAATTTTGATTTTTCGGTTAATTTTCTAGCTGTAATATACCCGTTCGTTTATAAAATCGGGCAGTTCGTAATGAAAATAGATCATTTCGCAAAAAACCTTCTTTTTATAATTCGAGTTGACTCAATAGTGCATATTTTTGGGGTACAAATTTGCCAATCAATTAGTAAAATAACCTGGTTTAATAAACACCTCAGAAGCACAAAAGGAAAGTCAGCCAATTTTGGTTGACTTTTTTCATTTCATGCCCCTGAAATTTCTTTTCATTTTCAACTTTTAGTATACTTTTGCTGAAAATTACAGATATGCCCCGATTTAAACGCATTTTACTGAAATTAAGTGGTGAATCTCTGATGGGAGATCAGCAATATGGTATTGATCCGCAGCGTCTTTCTGATTATGCCGACCAAATCAGTGAGGTCGTTAAAATGGGTGTTCAGGTAGGCATTGTAATTGGTGGAGGAAACATCTTTCGGGGGTTGAGTGGTTCGACCAAGGGATTCGACAGAGTGAAAGGTGATCAGATGGGAATGCTGGCAACTGTGATTAATAGCTTGGCCTTAAACTCAGCGCTTCAAAGCGTTGGCTGCAAATCGAGGGTTTTAACAGCCATTCGGATGGAGCCTATAGGTGAATTTTACTCTAAGGATAAAGCTGTTGACATTTTGGAGCGAGGCGAAGTTGTGATCCTTTCGGCTGGAACGGGAAATCCGTATTTTACAACTGATACTGGTTCGTCGTTGAGGGGAATTGAAATTGAGGCAGATGTAATGATGAAAGGAACCAGGGTTGACGGCATTTATACTGCCGATCCTGAGAAAGATACCACTGCAACACGGTTCGAAGATATATCCTATGATGAAGTGTATCAACGTGGATTAAAGGTAATGGACCTTACAGCAACGGCAATGTGTAAGGAAAATAACTTACCAATCATTGTTTTCAATATGGATGTAAAAGGTAATCTGAAAAAAATTATGGAAGGCCAAAATATTGGTACATACGTTCATAGATAGGTGTTTGTGAGATTTTTTGACTAAAAGTTCAGATAAATTTTATAATAGTTTAATTTTTTCTATATTTGTTGCCAGCACTTTTAATAATCGAAAAGAGTTAGTTCATATGCAGGAAGAGGTTCAGATGTTATTAGATATTTGCAGGGAAAGAATGGAGCATGCAATTGACCACTTAGACAAAGAATTGGTTCATATTCGTGCCGGAAAGGCTTCCCCAAGAATGTTGGATTCAGTAATGGTCGAATATTATGGAAGTTTGGTCCCAATCATGCAAGTATCAAATATAAGCACTCCTGATGCCAGAACAATTGCCATTCAACCTTGGGAAAAATCGATGATTAGACCCATTGAAAAGGCGATTATTAATTCGAATCTGGGCTTTAATCCTGATAACAATGGTGAAATAATTCGCATCTCCGTTCCGGCGCCGACAGAACAAAGGCGTAAGGATATGGTGAAGCAGGTGAACAAGGAAGGTGAAACCGCAAAAGTTAGCCTCCGCAGCGCAAGAAAAGACGCAAACGACAATCTGAAAAAGATGTTGAAAGATGGTCTTTCTGAAGATGCTGAAAAAGATGCTGAAACTGAAGTTCAAGAAATGGTGAATGACTTCAGTCGTAAAGTTGACAAAATGCTCGAGGATAAAAACCAAGAGATTTTAACGATATAATTGTTTCTAGTTTTCTGTTTTCTGAACATTGTTTAATTGTTTTCATGGCTTTGAGGCGGCTTGTTGAAGCTGCCTCAATTTTTTTTACCCCTCCATTTTAAGGTTTTCTTCTTTATTATTAAACTCGTTTTATCTGCTTGTTCATTTCAATTTTAGTTGATAATTTCAAAAAGGTTTTCAGGAGAAAATGGATGTTGCTTTTTTCATTCTGAATACTGACGATGAATTTGTTAAGTTATTAATTTAATATATTGTAAATGAAAAAGATAGTATTTGCACTGCTCGGGATTACTCTTTTTTTTCAGCTTAAAGCGCAACCGGAAAAGATTAATACGCTTACCGATGCAGAGAAGAAAGCGGGTTGGCAATTGCTTTTCAATGGAGAAAACCTTGATGGATGGAAAACTTTTCAGGGAAAAGAAATTACAGGATGGCACATTGTCGATGGTGTTTTAAGTAACTCGGGTGTTGGAAGCGATCATGGCGGCGATATCGTTACCAAAGCCAGGTATCAGAATTTCGAACTTAAAGTCGATTGGAAAGTTTCCCCTCAAAGTAACAGCGGTATTTTCTATCATGTAAACGAAAAAGTTGGAACCGCTATTTATGAATCGGGTCCTGAATATCAACTTATCGACGACAAAGGCTGGCCCGAAAAATTGCACGATGATCAGTATTCCGGTTCAAACTATGGGATGAACCCGCCGATAAAACAAGCGAGTAAGGATGCCGGTGAGTGGAATGAAACCAGGATTGTGGTTGACGGTACTCATGTTCAGCATTTTCTCAATGGCGTCAAAGTGGTTGATTATTACTTATGGGATGATAACTGGAAAGCACTGAAGGAAAAGGGCAAATGGAAGGATTATCCTTATTACGGACTTGCAAAAAAAGGGAACATTGGGCTTCAGGACCACGGTGGACTAACACAATTCAGAAATATTAAAATCAGGATAATCAGATAGGCAATGAACGGAATGGTCGATTACCACATGCATACCATCCTTTCCGACGGTCGTGAAACATATGAGGAAATGGTTCGTATGGCCATTGAAAAAGGGCTGAATGAAATTGGTTTCAGCGATCATATTTGCCTGAAGCCAGTCGATTGGGCCATGCGAATGGAAGATATTCCGGTAATGACCATGCAAATTCTTGATTTGAAGGAGAAATACTGCGAGCAGATCGACATCAGGTACGGCGTGGAAATGGATTATTTTCCTGAAAAGGAGGAAGAGATTGGCAAATTACTCGAAACGATTCCGGTTGACTATGTAATTGGTTCAGTCCATTTTATCGGCGACTGGAATTTTGATACAGATCAGTCGTTATATGGCAAATGGTCGAACGATGTGTTGTATGAGAAATACTTCACAATCATTCAACAGGCAGCCCAGTCGGGACTTTTTGATATTATCGGGCACATAGATATCATCAAGAAATTCAGGATTTACCCGGAAACAAATCAGGACGTGCTTCTCGAAGAAACGATCAGTATCATTAAAGAAAATAACCTGGTTGTTGAATTAAATACTGGCGGAATGGACCGGCCATGTGCCGAATTTACTCCCAGTCCAAAATTGCTTGAGATGTGTTTCAGGCATCATGTGCCGGTTACTTTGAGTTCAGACGCACACCGGCCTTTGCAGATTGCACGGTATTATGATAGTGCGGTTTCGCTTCTCAGGCAGACCGGCTATACTGAACTGGTCGGCTTTCAAAACCGAACCCGGCGAATCATCCGGCTTTAAAAGAAAAAGGCTTGCTTCACAACAGAAGCAAGCCTTTTTTGTATTAGGCCAAATTTAGTTTGTTTCCAGAATTTTAAAAATTTCATCCAGACGCGGAGTCAGAATAATTTCTGTTCTGCGGTTTTTCTGTCGGGCTTCGGATGTGTCAGCTTCATCGATCGGGAAAAATTCTCCTCTTCCGGCCGCCACAATTCTTTTGGGATCAATGCTTTTGTTTTTCAGTAAAATTCTCGAAACCGCTGTAGCGCGCATCACGCTCAAATCCCAGTTGTCTTTTACCTGCCCGGTTCCGCGCATTGGAACATTGTCGGTGTGTCCTTCCACCATTACATTTATGTCGGCATTCTGGGCGAGCACTTCGGCAAGGTTCGACAAAGCCTGCTGGCCTTTCGGATCAACTTCCCATTGACCGGTTTTAAACAAGAGTTGTTCATCGAGCGACACGTAAACTTTTCCGTTTTTTTCCTGAATGGTCAATCCTTTATTGTTGAAGCCAACAAGTGCGTTCATCACCTTTTCCCGAAGTTGTTTCACTGCGTCGTCTTTTGCCTGTAATGCTTCCTGAAGTTCTTTCAGTTTTTGGCTGCGTTCTTCGAGTTCTTTTTGGGCAGTTTTCAGGATGTCTTCTCTTTTCTGAAGGTCGCCTTGAGCCTGCTCAAGTTTTTCAAGCAATCGGGCAATCTCTTGAGAACTACCAGCTTTTAAACTGTTGAGTTGCGATTCGAGGTCGGTGTTCGACTGCAGCAATTGTTGGTTGTTCAGTTTCAGGCTCTCTATGTTACGGTTCAATTCTTCCTGCTTTGTCTTCAGGTTGGCAACGTCTTTATCGAGTTTTTCATTTTTACTCTGAAGCTCTGTAAGCTGAACTTTCAAACCTTGGTTTTGTTCTTTCAGATTCTGCGATTGGGTCTGACAATCCTGAAATTTGCCGTTCAATTCGTTGAACTTTTTCGAAGAAACACAAGCCGTGACCGAAAAAATCAGGGCTGCAAATACAATTTTATTCATGGCTTTTTGTTTTTAGTTGGTCAAATATAGAACTTTGCCCGTTTTTCGGCAAATCCGAATTACTTGTTCAGCATAGGGTCAAAAACTGACGGATAATTGCTTTCGTCGTTTGAACTTTTGATATTTTTCGGGGTACGCTATACTGATCATTAGTTGTATATTTGAAATTCAAAATTTTTAGCTGAATGGGAGATCAAACAGGTAACTTGCTGGATCAGTTAAAAGATCCTTCTGAATTGCGAAAATTGAAGGTTGATCAGTTACCCGAAGTTTGTTCAGAGCTTAGGGAATTTATTATAGATGAGGTTTCCACCAATCCCGGTCATTTCGGGGCTAGTCTGGGAGTAGTCGAATTAACTGTTGCACTTCACTACGTTTTTAAAACGCCATACGACTTGTTGGTCTGGGATGTTGGTCACCAGGCATACGGACACAAAATCCTTACAGGGCGAAAAGATGTTTTCCACACAAACCGAAAATACAAAGGTATCAGTGGTTTCCCAAAGCCTGCAGAAAGCGTTTACGATACATTTGGTGTCGGACATTCGAGCACTTCAATTTCTGCTGCACTTGGAATGGCAGTAGCTGCCAAACTGAAAAGTGAGCCCGAAAGAAAAATTGTAGCTATTATTGGCGACGGTGCAATGACGGGAGGAATGGCGTTCGAAGGTTTGAATAATGCTGCCGTAAACAAATCAGACCTGTTGGTTATCCTGAATGATAACAACATGGCGATTGATCCGAATGTTGGTGGAATGAGTAACTATCTTTTAAATATATCCAAATCTCAGACATACAATAGGTTGAAGAAGGATATTTGGGAAGGTTTGGGCAAATTGAATGGATTTGGGCCAAAAGCGAGACGGTTGGTGCAGAAAACCGAAAATGCCGTTAAAACCATGTTGCTCAAACAGTCCAATTTGTTTGAAGGACTTGGGTTCAGGTATTTTGGCCCGGTTGACGGGCACGATGTAGTTTATTTAACCGAAGTACTTCAGAGCCTGAGCCAGATTCCCGGGCCGAAACTGCTGCATGTCATTACGAAGAAAGGAAAAGGCTTTAAACAGGCGGAGTTACAGCAAACTGCATATCATGCTCCGGGCAAATTCGACAAGGTAACCGGAGAAATTCTGGACTGCGAGTGTGCTGTAAATAAACCACCCAAATTTCAGAATGTATTCGGACAGACCATGATCGAACTGGCTGAAATGAACGATCGGATTGTGGCCATAACTCCGGCGATGCCAACGGGTTGCTCGCTTAATATGATGATGGAAAAAATGCCGCACCGCACATTCGATGTGGGTATCGCTGAGCAACATGCAGTGACTTTTTCTGCCGGATTGGCTGTTCAGGGAATGCTTCCATTCTGCAACATTTATTCAACGTTCATGCAGCGGGCCTATGATCAGGTAATTCACGATGTCGCGCTCCAAAACCTGCAGGTTGTTTTTTGTCTCGATCGAGGCGGCTTGGTTGGTGCCGACGGAGCCACGCATCATGGCGTGTTCGATATTGCTTACATGCGGTCGATACCAAACATGATTGTTTCGGCGCCGATGGACGAGATTGAGCTCAGGAATATGATGTTCACCGCTCAGGAAAAAAACCATGGACCGTTTTCGATCCGATACCCGAGGGGATGCGGTTGCATTATTGACTGGAAACAACCAATGGTGTCCATTGCGATTGGGAAAAGCCGTCAGCTTTCGGAAGGTGATGATTTGGCCATCCTTACCATTGGAACAATGGGTATTCCGGCCAGTCGGGTTGTGAAAATGCTTCAGAAAGATGAAATTGCAGCAGCTCACTTCGACATGAGGTTTGTTAAGCCATTGGATGAGGATGCCTTGCAAGGAATTTTCAGGAAATATAAAAAGGTAATAACCATCGAAGACGGCGTTTTGCAGGGTGGTTTTGGCAGTGCTGTCCTTGAGTTTATGACAGACCATAATTATTGTAACCAACTCAAACGACTCGGTATTCCTGATAAGTTTATCGATCACGGAAAAACAGAGGAACTTTATCATGAATACGGACTTGACCAGCAGGGAATTTATAAAAGCATAAAAGCATTCATGCTGGAGAATTAGTTTCCGGGATAATTTTTATTGACTGGTTTCGTTTATCTTGCATAACTAATACGCACTTACTTTGGACTTTTATTTTAAAAAGCGTCGCTGGAAAATACTGCTGCTACTCCTGGCTATAGGCATTGGCATTGGATCCTTTTTTTATACAAATTGGCTGGTTAAAAAGACAGCAGAAGAAGAACACAAGAGTGTGGAGTTGTGGGCCGAAGCAACTCAAAAAATATTGAATGTTGATGTTGAATCGACCCAGGATATTACTTTCCTGAACAGCATTTTAATGCGCAATACAAACATCCCGGTTATTATTACTGACAGTTTAGGTATCATTCGGGAATACCGGAATATTTCGGTGAATGAAAAGAATGAAAAGAAAGTACTGGCCGACGAGCTTCGTAAAATGAAGGAACAAAATGACCCCATTCTGATTAAAGTTTCTGAACGGGAGAATCAGTATTTGTATTACCGCGATTCAATTTTGCTACAGAATCTGAAATATTATCCACTGGTGCAGTTTTCTGTGATTATTCTTTTTGTTTTAGTGGCTTACGTTGCGTTCAATTCATCGCGAAATGCAGAGCAAAATCAGGTTTGGGTGGGAATGTCGAAAGAAACTGCGCATCAGCTCGGAACACCTATCTCGTCTCTCATGGCCTGGGTCGAGCTTTTGAAAATGAAAAATGTAGACGAAACCTTGATCAAAGAGTTTGAAAAAGATACACAGCGACTTCAAAAAATTACTGAGCGATTTTCGAAAATTGGTTCTGTCCCCGAATTAATTCCGACCGATGTTGCAGAGTCTATTCATTCAACTGTCGAGTATCTTAAAACGCGTTCCTCATCAAACGTAAAGTTCATCCTCGATTACGATTTGAAGGGCACATTTGTGGCTCCACTCAACGCAGCTTTGTTTAGCTGGGTTATCGAAAACCTTTGTAAAAATGCTATCGACGCGATGAACAGCCACGGAACAATTCACATTACTTTGGCTGATAAGGGGTCTCAAATTGCGATTGAGGTGGCCGATACCGGAAAAGGAATCTCGAAGGCGTACTTCAAAACGGTTTTCCAGCCTGGTTTTACAACAAAGAAACGTGGCTGGGGCCTTGGACTTTCGCTGGCCAAACGGATTGTTGAAAACTACCATCGCGGAAAGATATTCCTGAAGCATTCGGAAATCAACAAGGGAACGACCTTTAAGATAGTCCTGAATAAATGATAACTTATTAACAAGCACCTGTTTCGTTAATTTGCTGATATGAAGATAATTAATATGATGTGAGTACATTCAGGAGAAACCTTGTTAAAAAAATGAATTAATTTTCGGGGTTTGTAATATTTTTATACTTTTGCAAAACTTTTTTCAGGCAATGAGCAGTCAATCATTCTATAACATTGCATTCAAAGGGCTTTCTCAAGGGAAGCATCTTTTTGAATACGATATCGATGGAAAATTTTTCGAGGAGTTTGGCGGTGGCGTTGTCGATGAAGGTAAAGTAAAAGTTCTGGTTACGCTTGAAAAACAAAGTGCACTTATGATACTTTGGTTTGATGTTGAGGGAACAGTCGCTGTTCAGTGCGACCGTTGTCTCGAAATCTACAATCAACCCATAAAAGGTAAGGATCGCATTTTTGTAAAATTTGGCGAAAAGGAATTTTCGGATGGCGACGATGTCATTTGGGTTAGTGCAAACGATTATCAAATCAATGTGGCTCAATTGATATACGAGTTTATTTGTTTGGCAGTACCGATCAAGAAGATTCATCCTGAAGATGAAAACGGAAATTCGACCTGCGATCCGCAGATGATAGAGCGGCTGAACAAATATATCGTTCGTGACGGCGAGGCAGCCAATCCGGTTTGGAATGATTTGAAAAAATTATTAGATAACGAATAAAGAATAAGGTAAGATGGCACATCCTAAACACAGGGTATCAAAAACCCGCAGAGACAAAAGAAGAACACACTACAAAGCAACGCCTGCAACATTGGCATCGTGTTCAAATTGTGGCGCAACTGTAAAATACCATACTGTATGTCCTGAATGTGGATATTACAGAGGTAAGTTGGCTATCGAAAAAGACGTTACCGTATAATTTATACACTCTTATGATCAGAAGAACATTGTTCTTCTGATCTTCCTATAACCTCACCTTGCAACATTCGAACAATTTAATTAATTGTTTTAAAAGAAGTTAGGTAAATTATTTTGCCTTTTTTTTCTTTGTTGTTCGATTTTTTCATTCTATCTTGCGCCGCAATTTAACTCCCAGAGATTAGATGCAGGTTTTTAACTTTTCGGAGTATCTCCGGGGAGATTTTTTTTTGATTTAAAACAATGTTTATGAATGGAATTCGTGCTGCAATAGCGGGAATTGGAGCATTTTTACCTGAATACAGGTTGACCAATGAGGAGCTGAGTACAATGGTCGAAACATCCGACGATTGGATCATGCAGCGAATCGGGATCAAAGAACGCAGGATACTGAAGGATGAAACATTGGCTACTTCCGATATGGGAGCCGCCGCAATAAAACAGTTGCTTGAAAAAACGGGAACAAAGCCCGAAGAAATTGAGTTGCTGATTTGTGCAACCATTACTTCGGATAATCCGATACCGGCTGCAGCTAACATGATTTGTAACAAAGTGGGGCTGGTCAATGCGTGGAGTTTCGATCTGAATGCGGCTTGTTCGGGATTTGTTTATGCCCTGACTGTTGGTTCGAAGTTTATTGAAAGCGGACAATATAAAAAAGTCATCGTTCTGGGTGCCGATAAAATGTCGGCTATAACCAACTACAAAGATCGTACAACATGCCCGCTTTTTGGCGATGGTGCTGCTGCTGTTCTTTTGGAACCGAATACCGATGGCTATGGTGTAATTGATCACATTAACAGGGTTGATGGTTCGGGAAGCCAGTTTCTCCAGATTAAAAGCGGAGGTTCACTTCGTCCGGCATCAATGGAAACCGTTTTAAACGATGAGCATTTTGTATATCAGGAGGGACAAACGGTTTTTAAATATGCTGTTTCAAACATGGCTGACGTGGCTGTTGAGGTCATGGCAAAAAATAATGTGGCGGCTTCCGATCTTGCCTGGTTTGTTCCACATCAGGCCAACATGCGCATCATCGATGCCGTTGGTCGCCGAATGGGGATCAACAAAGAACAGGTGATGATCAACATTCAGAAATATGGTAATACCACTGCTGCTACCATCCCTTTATGCTTGTACGACTACGAGCAGCAGCTAAAAAAAGGCGACCGGATTATTCTGGCGGCTTTTGGTGCAGGTTTTACCTGGGGCAGCATTTACCTGAGATGGGCTTACGATCCGAAATAAACGATCTTTGAATCAAACGTTAATCTAATAAACTCATGGGAAAACTGATAATCAGAAGTCACGAAGAATTCGAGAAAATGGTAGGACAGGAACTTGGTGTGTCCGAGTTTATGACTGTGACCCAGGAACAAATTAACAAATTTGCTGATGCCACATTCGACCATCAATGGATTCATGTAGACGAAGAACGGGCTAAAAATGAAGGTGCATTCGGAAGCACCATTGCTCATGGTTACCTGACGCTTTCTCTTTTACCTTATATGTGGGATCAGATTATCCACGTAGAGAATATTAAAATGCTGGTCAACTACGGAATCGAGGAATTCAGATTCAATCAGCCGGTTCTTGTTAACAGCAGGATTAGAACCAGGGTCGTCCTGAAATCCTGTGCCGATCTTCGTGGAGTGACAAAAATTCAGCTTAAAATTGCGATGGAGATTGAAGGAAACCGCAAGCCTGCATTCGAAGGTGTTATGACTTTCCTTTACCATTTCAACAAATAGAAGGCATTTTCAGCAAAAATATACAAGGACGCGTTTCCAGATAGGAGGCGCGTTTTTTTATTTCAGGGAGCTATATTTTTACGCTTTAGCTCCTGTTCAACCGCTTGCTTTGATTATATTTGAAGTCCGATCAAAAAAAACTGAAAATAATGGCGAAGGAAAACAATGAAATCAATCTGCAGGTAATTAATCTGATTGCGAAGGGCACACGGATAACCGGAGATGTAAATTCGGACGGAGATCTGCGGATCGATGGTGAAATAATGGGTAACCTCGAAACAAAAGGCCGTTTGGTAATTGGTCCTTCAGGTCGGATTGAAGGAGAAATCAGATGCAAAAGCAGCGAAATTTCGGGAACACATAAGGGGAAACTGTTTGTTGCAGAACTTCTGTCGCTGAAAGCTTCATCGAACGTGGCGGGCGACATTGTCACCGGGAAGCTGTCGATTGAACCCGGTGCATATTTTGCTGGTACATGCACCATGAGCGACGAACTTCAGGGATAATGAACGAGCCTGATTTCAGAAAAAACAAAAAGAAACTTGACAACTTTATCCGATACTCCGGATTAGCATTCGAGATGGCAGCCATCATGGGAGTTGGCGTGTGGCTGGGGTACAAAATTGATCACTGGCTCGGATTGAATTTTCCCGCATTCACTTTTGGCTTGATGATATTTTCAGTAATCGGAGCCATCTATCACGCGATTAAAAGATTTTTATAGCCCCCAAATAATCAAATCAATGAAAGCATTTCTTCTAAAATCAAGTGTCCTGACAATTGTTGTATTTGCAATTGGCGCAGTTTTATATTCTACCGACTTAAAGCAATTTTATTTGCCTGTTTTGCCTGTTTTTGTTGGTTTTTTTTTCATAGTGACAAACCTTGTCTATGCTTATTTGTTAAAGATAGCCGTTAAGCCCGGAGGCAAGTTCACGGCGCGGTACATGGCAATTAGCTTTCTGAAGATGTTCTTCTTTCTGTTAGTTGCCATTATTTATGCAGCGCTTCATCGGGAAGTTGCTCCATCGTTTTTGGTAAATTATTTACTAATGTATATCATTTACACCTTTTTGGAAGTTTCGGAATATTCAAAAATCGTTAAACAAAAAGGAAGGGATTAGCTGAAAGGTAGTTTTATTCACCGAAAAAATTAAATTTGTTGGGCTCCGAAAAAAAGGGAATGAAGATGACACGATTTATAAAATCTCTTTTACTGACAGTTTTCTCACTAACCATAGCTTATGGTGTTAGTATGGCTGCCAATGAACCGCAGGGCGGAGAAAATCATCAAGAGGAAGGAAAGTTCGAGCCGGGAAAGTTTGTGATTGAACACGTCTCGGATGCATATGAATGGCACATTGCCACATTTGGCGAAACCCACCTGAGCATACCGCTTCCTGTTATTTTGTATAGTTCCCGTTCGGGATTGAATGTTTTCATGTCGTCGGCCTTTCATCACGGGCACGAAACTTATAGAAACTTCAGGATTGAATCTGAAGGAAAAAACGAGGGCAAAATTGTAGAGTTGAACGAAGTAGGCGAAGTAACAGATCTGCCGGTCGACCTCTCGATAACCAAAACGGTTGCCGGAATAATGGTGAGTGTTGTTGTCCTGCTCTACATTTTTTTGAGTGTCGCCAAAGCAGCGAAGCGTAATGTTGGCAAAGCGCCAACCGGCATGCAGAATCTCTTCGAGCCGGTAATTCTCTTTATTCGCGACGAAGTTGCCCTTCCGGCTATTGGCGAAAAACGTTTCGAGCTTTTTATGCCGTTCCTGTTAACGGTGTTCTTCTTTATCCTGTTAAACAACTTGCTCGGATTGGTGCCAATTTTTCCATTTGGTGCCAACGTTACAGGCAACATTGCCGTGACAATGGTTTTGGCGCTTTCTACATTTTTTATAACAACATTTAGCAGCAATAAGCACTATTGGAAAGAAATATACAATCCGGAAGTACCCTGGTGGCTTAAATTCCCTATTCCGCTTATGCCTATCGTCGAACTGACAGGCGTG
This sequence comes from Bacteroidota bacterium, assembly GCA_023393265.1. Lineage (GTDB taxonomy): Bacteria > Bacteroidota > Bacteroidia > Bacteroidales > Prolixibacteraceae > Aquipluma. The sequence continues at coordinate 13,109 of JAEWME010000099.1, forward strand.
ATTACCAAACCAATTGTATTGATGGTTCGACTTTTTGCCAATATGCTTGCAGGCCACCTCATCGTTACAGTGTTTGTCGGGATGATCTTTATTGTCGGGAAAGCCAGTATCGCCGGTGGATTCGGCGTATCAGTCATCTCGGTTCCGTTTTCAGTATTTATGGTATTACTCGATGTCCTGGTTTCGTTTATCCAGGCGTATGTGTTCACCTTGTTGTCGGCGCTGTACTTTGGTATGGCATCACCAGAACATCATTAATAATTTCATATATTAATTCATTAGCTATGACATCTTTATCTATTATTCTTGAAGCAGGTGTAGGCTTAGGTTTAGCAGAGCTTGGTGCCGGTCTTGGTGCCGGATTGGCTGCTGTGGGTGCCGGTATTGGTATCGGCCGTATCGGTGGCAGTGCAATGGAAGCTATTGCCCGTCAGCCGGAAGCCAGCGGAGACATTCGTTCGAATATGATTGTTGCTGCTGCTTTGGTCGAAGGGGTTGCATTCTTTGCAGTTATTATCTGCGCCCTGTTAATTTTCGTTTAAGAGATTTTATTGAAAAGTGGTCCGCTTCCGGGGTTGCCGGAAGCCAGGACTGCTACAAATCAAAAATCAAGAGACTATGGGATTTGTTACACCGGACTATGGGACCATTTTTTGGATGCTGATTATCTTCGGCATTGCAGCTTTTATCCTGAAGAGATTTGCCTGGGGCCCGATTCTGAAAGCGTTAAAGGAACGCGAAAAATCGATTTCTGAAGCTTTGAATTCTGCTGAAAAAGCCAGAAAAGAAGTTGCCAGTTTAAAGGCATCAAACGACCAGATTGTGGCTGAAGCAAGGCGAGAAAAAGATGTCATCCTGAAAGAAGCCCGCGAGATAAAGGAAAAAATTGTGGCTGAAGCCAAAAAGCAGGCAAGCCAGGAAGCTCAGAAAAGCGTCGAAATAGCCAAACAGCAGATCGAAGCCGAAAAAACTGCTGCTATCAACGACATTAAAGTTCAGGTTGCTGAACTGTCGGTAAAGATCGCGGAGAAAATCATCAAAAAGCAGCTTGAGAATGCCGGTGATCAGGAAAAACTGGTGGAAGACATGTTGAAAGATCTGAAGTTGAAATAATCGCGTATGGATCAAAGTAAAATCAACGTTCGGTATGCCAAAGCATTTTTTATGCTGGCCAAAGAAAAAGGACTGACTTCCGAATTGCGTAATGACGCTGTTTTGGTGGCTTCTGTATGTGCCGAGAGTTCCGAATTCAGTTTTCTGCTCGAAAGTCCGGTGGTAAAAACTTCTCAGAAAATGAAAGTTTTCCGAAGTGTTTTTTCAGGAAAAGTAAATGAGCTGACTTTGAATTTCCTGCTGCTTATTGCCGGGAACAAACGTGAAAAAAATATACCCGGAATTTTTAGGTACCTGGAGGATTTATATCGCCAGGAGGAAGGCGTGAAATCAGCCGTCCTTACCAGTGCTCAGCCATTGGCTGACGAGGTTGCCGATGAAATCAGGAAGATTCTGGAAAAAGGGTTAAAGGCAAAAATTGAATTGAGCCAAAGAGTGGATGAATCACTCATTGGCGGTTTTGTACTTCGTGTCGACGACAAGCAGTTTGACGCAAGCATATCGACACAACTTAAAAAAATCAAAGAACAACTGCTTCAAACCGAATTGAAATAAAAAAAGAATAAAAATGGCAAATATAAAACCTGCTGAAGTTTCACAGATTCTCAAGCAACAGCTCGAGGGCTTTAAAAGTCATGCCGAACTGGAGGAAGTTGGGACGGTGCTTCAGGTTGGAGATGGTATCGCCCGCATTTACGGGCTTTCGAATGTAGAGTCGAACGAAATGATCGAGTTTGATTCAGGCGTCAAAGGCATTGTGCTGAACCTTGAAGAAGACAATGTCGGTGCGGTAATTTTGGGTCTCACCGAAGATATTAAGGAAGGCGATACCGTGAAGCGCCTCCGCAGAACCGCTTCTATTGAAGTGGGCGAAGGCTTGCTTGGGCGTGTGGTCAATACGTTGGGCGAACCGATCGACGGAAAAGGTGTAGTCACTGGTGAAAAGTTTGTTTTGCCACTTGAGCGAAAAGCTCCAGGTGTAATTTTCAGGCAGCGTGTTAATACACCATTACAAACTGGCTTGAAAGCTGTTGATGCGATGATTCCGATTGGACGCGGTCAGCGCGAGTTGATCATTGGCGACCGCCAGACCGGAAAGACGGCTGTTGCCATCGACACCATCATCAATCAGCGTGAAAATTACGAGAACGGGAAACCGGTATATTGTATTTACGTCGCTATCGGGCAAAAGGGATCAACGGTGGCCAATCTTGTCTCAACCCTTGAGAAGCATGGAGCAATACCTTATACAGTGATTGTAATGGCTACAGCTTCAGATCCTGCTGCACTTCAGTATTACGCGCCTTATGCGGGAGCTGCTATTGGCGAGTTCTTCCGCGATACCGGGCGTGATGCCTTGATCATTTATGACGATCTCTCAAAGCAGGCAGTTTCGTATCGCGAAGTATCGCTGCTGCTTCGTCGTCCTCCGGGCCGCGAAGCTTATCCAGGTGACGTTTTCTATTTGCATTCACGTTTGCTTGAACGTGCAGCGAAAATTATCAATTCTGATGAAATGGCCGCCCAGATGAACGATTTGCCGGAATGTCTGAAAGATAAGGTGAAAGGGGGAGGTTCATTGACTGCTTTACCTATTATTGAGACGCAGGCTGGCGACGTTTCTGCATATATTCCTACAAATGTGATTTCCATTACCGATGGACAGATTTTCCTCGAATCCAACTTATTTAATGCAGGCGTTCGTCCGGCAATCAATGTTGGTATCTCGGTATCGCGTGTCGGCGGAGACGCTCAGATTAAGGCCATGAAGAAAATCGCAGGTACACTGAAACTTGATCAGGCGCAGTTCCGCGAGCTTGAGGCGTTTTCCAAATTCGGTTCCGACCTTGATGCGGCCACCATGCGTGTGCTGGACAAAGGGCGTAAAAACGTAGAAATCCTGAAGCAGCCACAATATGCGCCTTTAAAGGTTGAACATCAGGTAGCCATCATTTATTGTGGTGCCAAGGAATTGCTCCGCGACATTCCGGTAGAAAAAGTGAAGGCTTTCGAAAGCGATTTCCTCGAATTGATGGAAATGCAGTATCGCAAAACGCTTGACAAACTAAGGGCTGGCGTTTTAACCGACGAAGAAACCCAGGTTATTGAGAAAGTAGCTGCTGAAGTTGCTCATAAGTATATTGAATAAAGCGATTTGTTTAAATGCCCAACTTAAAAGAAATACGAACCAGGATCAGCTCGGTGAAAACCACCCGGCAGGTTACCAGCGCCATGAAAATGGTATCGGCAGCCAAGCTGAAAAAGGCGCAGGATGCTATATTACAAATTCGGCCTTATGCCGAAAAGTTGTCGCAATTGCTGTCTTTCCTTAGTTCTGCGCTCGAAAATAATGCCGACTCGGTCTACACCGTTCAGCGCATTCCTGAAAAGGTGCTTATAATCTTGATCAGTTCGAACCGCGGACTTTGTGGCGGATTCAATTCGTATATCGCCAAGAAAGCGATTGCATTGGCAAAAATCAAATATGCCACCCAGTTCAATGCAGGAAATGTTGATTTTCTGGAAATAGGTAAACAGGGTGGTAAAATACTAAGCTCGTACGGATATAAATCAGGCGAGAACAAAAACCATTTGTTCGACGATCTCACGTTTGAGCATGTATCGGTTGTTGTTAGCGCTGTGATGGACGATTTTGTTGCCGGAAAGTACGATCGGGTAGAGTTGGTTTACAACAAGTTTATCAATGCAGCTTTTCAGGAGCAGGTTGCCGAGCAATTTTTACCGGTTTTGCCTGCGGAAAAGGATGAATTGAAGACCTCGAATGTCGATTATATTTACGAACCTTCTCTTGAAGAAATTGTGGAGGAATTGATTCCCCGTTCGTTGAAGATACAATTCTACAAGGCGTTGCTCGATTCTCACGCAGCGGAACATGGTGCCCGGATGACGGCCATGCACAAGGCTACCGACAACGCTACGGATTTGATTAACGAATTGACACTTACTTTTAACAAAGCACGACAGGCGGCTATCACCAATGCCATTTTGGAAGTAACCAATGGCGCCGAAGCATTGAATGGATAAATAATACTTTATAGTGAATGAAAAATCCCGGTCATTGTTGTGATCGGGATTTTTGTTTTCTGGTGTTTAGCCAATTATTTGGAGTTGGCCAACACATTTTTTACCACAACGGAAAGCGGCGTTGTTGGGTGACCTATCAGGCTTGCCAATTGACGGGAATCGTCAAACAAATCACCTTTCGATGCAGCTACATCCCAACTGGCGACTGCTTTTGCAATTGCTTCAGGAAGGCCAAAACTACCCAGGACTTTGGCATATTCTTCTTCAGGCAGGTTATTGTACGAAATCGCTTTTCCGGTCTGCGTCGAAATTTCCGAAGCCAGTTCTGCAAGTGTGAACGATTCGTCGCCTGCCAGTTCGTAAGTTTTGCCTTGGTGTCCCGAACCCGTTAGCACTTCAACTGCGGCGTCGGCAAAGTCGGCGCGTGCGGCAGATGAGATTTTACCATTCCCGGCACTGCCAATCAAAGCTCCGGCACCAACAGCTCCCTGAATAGAACCGCTGTAATTTTCGGTGTACCAGCCATTCCTCAGGATCGTATACTCAATTCCTGACTGTTTGATGGCGGCTTCTGTGGCCAGATGTTCGGGTGCAAGACTTAGCGTTGAAGTGTTGGCATGAAGCAAACTGGTATATACAATCCATTTTACTCCGGCTTTTTGAGCAGCTTCAACAATGTTTTTGTGCTGGGCTGCGCGTTGCCCGATTTCATTTCCGGAGATGAGCAATAAATGGTCGATGCCCTGAAGTGCATCCGCCAGGATTTCTGGTTTGTTGTAATCAAACAATCGGGATTCTACTCCCAGTGAAGCCGCTTTTTGGCTATCGCGAACCAGGGCGACAATGCTGGTTGCATCAATTTTTGTTTTTAGCTTTTCAACCACCAGTTGGCCAAGTTGTCCGGTTGCTCCTGTAATTCCAATTTTTGTCTTCATTGTTTCTGAATTTTATAATTACTTTTAAATAGTTACTTTAATAAAGTATTTTAATTACTTTTGGTTAGTTAAAAATACTATTCGTACTGAAACAAAACAAGAACTTACAGGAAAGTATATAACTAACTCAGGAGTTAGAATTTGAAAAATCAGGCAATTATGGACAAAAGTTTTTTAGAAAAATATGGCGACATCGATCACTGCCCGGTGAGAAATGTGATTGACCGCATCGGCGATAAGTGGTCGGTTTTGGTATTGATGGTTTTAGAGGAAGGCCAGGTTTTGAGGTTTAATGAAATTTGTACATACATCAGCACCATTTCGCAGAAGATGCTGGCTGTGACGCTAAAGACACTCGAAGCTGACGGTTTGGTGAAGAGAACGGTTTATCCCCAGATTCCGCCGAAAGTAGAATATGAATTAACAGCAAGGGGCAAATCGCTGTTGCCACATCTGCATGGATTGGTGGGCTGGGCGAAGGAAAATATGTCGGAGATAAAAACTTCGCGGCAGGTTTTCGAAAATATTTCGAGCAATTGAATAGCCTGAAAACTTGCCCAGGATGTTACATAAAAAATCCCGATCATAGCGGTGATCGGGATTTTTGGGCTGTAGAAACCGTTAAGTTGGTGCTGGCATTGGTTCTTTCTATTTTTGTTTTAGCTCTGGCTTTGTAAGCGACCAATGTGTTTGTATTATTTTCCACTTTCCATCAGTTTCAAGTCGGTACACTTCTGTACAATTCCATTTTTCCTCCTTGCCTTCAATCCACGAGTTAAAATTGAAAGTTAAAACGGCCATTTTCTTTGAAGCCTGCACCTTGGGTTCAACCATCTCGTATTTATCGGCCTTGAATTGGCCTTTCAGAGGCACGTAAAGTTTCGTCAGTTCTTCAATTCCGTTCAGTCGTCGATCCAAAAAAGGATCAAAATAAACTACGTCGTCGGCCGAGATTTCAAGAAATCCGGTTGGATCACCCTGGCTCCAACGTAAAAAGGCGGCGCGTTCAAGTTCGATAATGGTTTTTTCAACCGATGTTTTTTCTTTGGCAGTAGCCATAATTGAAAAAGTTAAGCATAATAATAAAAGATATGTCTTCATGGCTTTTGTATTTGATTTGCAATACAAAAATAGGTGCTGTATGTTCAGGAATAAATAAGAAATCGTGGAAAAAACAGGACTTTTCAAGGTCGTTGGTTTTTTCTGAAGGCAAGGGGAGAAAGCCCGTTTTCGGCACGGAACAGGCGAATAAAATAGGATGTATCCTGAAAACCTAGTTGCCAGGCAATTTCGGCAACAGGAGTATATGTAAATTGCAGCAGACGTTTGGCTTCTGTCATTTGCCGGTTAATAATGTATTGTTTGGCCGATGTTCCCGCTTCATTTTTTACCAGTTCATTCAGGTATCCTGAAGTAATACAGAGTTGGTCGGCATAGAATTTTGTAGCGTGTTCGCTGCTAAAATGTGCTTCTACTAATTCGAAGAAACGCGCCGCCCTAGAATTTTGCGGTTTTTCAGATAGCTGATACGCCTGTTTGGACACACTATTGAGCCACACCAATGCCTGATAAAGCAAGGCTCTCAGCAGGTGGTTCTCTCTGGCCGAAAGTACCTCCTGCTCAATTTGTAGCAGAAGATTAGTGAGGTAGTCGCTTTGTTCGTTGGTCTGCTTAAGTTCTGGTAGTGCTTGTTTATTCCTGAAAAATGACAGATTTTTCACAAACAACGGATCATTGAAAAAGCTGCACAGAAATTCTTCTTCAAAAATCAGTACCAGGCCTTTGGGTGTTTCATCAACTTTCCATTCCCGGGTTTGCCCGGGAGCCGAAAAGAAAAGTTGATCCGTTTCGATCTGAAAATCATGACCGTCGATCGCAAACTGGCCTGAACCTTTGGGGATAAAAGTAATATCGTAGTACGAAAGCCGATGTTTTGGCGTTTGCTGAATGTACCTGGCAAGCGTTTCGAGCCTGATTAAATCAATCAGCAGCTCGTTCCCGTATTTCTTCCGGGCGAAATCGTATAATTTTACAGGTACACGGCCAGAGTCCATCGATAGCGACAATTTTTCACTGAATTAACAGGATTCGAGTTTACAAAAAATTCAGAGAATTCCAGACGCAAAATTAGTATCATAAAATTTCTTTCGCTTTCCACGCAACTCATTTGGCTGCTTCTTAATCTGTATTGGCAGAAAACAACAAACAATGTTCAGAAACAGAAAACAACATTTTTGATGAAAATTCTTTACCAATTCAAGTCTGTAGTCCTGCTATTCTTCACGGTGTTCGGCCTTTCCATTGCCACCCAAAGCCAGAATGTTTATTTGGGGCAGGTTGTCGATTTAAATGGGAAGCAACCCGTTTCAGGAGCAGAAGTGATGGTTCAGGGTTGGTCCGAGAGAGCGACGACAGGTGCTGACGGACGTTTTTCAATTATTACAGGTATAGGCGATATAGAAATGCCTGATGTTTTTTCCGTCAGGGTGTCGGGCGAAGGATTGATTTTTCGCTCTGCCTCTCCAGTTCAAATCCGGGTGGTCAGCCTGTTGGGGCAATCGACTGGGATCAGTCGTCAAGTTTCAGGCGAGGAGCGACTTTCGCTTGCAAATATTCCTGATGGTTTTTATCTCCTGATTGCCGTAAACCAGAACGGAAGACGCGAATATAAACTTTGGAAAAATGATGGAACTGTTTCGCTTTCAGGAGTGGGAAAAGAAAATCAGGAAAAATTAAAAGGCGCCCGGCGTACTGCCGATTCCGTTGTGATTTCGAAGAGCGGTTTCTATACCCAAAAATATGCCTTGGACGATAACCGGGAGTCTTATCCGATTTTAAAGAGGAGCTACGAAAACGGAGTTGATTATTTGGATGAGCTGATTTGTCCCGAGGCATTTGAAATGCTCGAATATGCACCCGATCGCTATACATTCAGCGAAGTGAAGTCGCTAAAACTTGTTTATTCTATTTCAGGCCAGAAAATTTATTACCTCAATTCGTCGAAATACGAGCTGCACTACGATTTTTGCTCGAAGATTCTGGGCTATAGCAAGGGGCAAACAGTTTTTGGGCAGGAGCAATATTCCGACAACCCGAACCGGATTTACATGCTCGCAACGCTGAATTATTTCGCAGCATCGGGCATTTATACATTCGAATTTATACCTGCAGACAAGGTAAATTGTGAGGACATCGCAATGGTTTACAGCAAAGTGGCAGCAACAACTTTTTTTGGAGACCGGCTTCGTTTTTATGCCAATTCGCCTGAGAAAGCACAATGCACAGATGTTCCTATTATTTCGTCCGACGAATTATACAAAGGTCAGAATTATCAGCCGCTCAATGTTCAGGAAAGCTACGGGTATTTGCAAAAAGTGGATGCCAGCCAGTTGCCATACGCATATTTAGGCAGGCACGATATTGTTTTGCTGAACACCATTCCTACGGATATTGCTGTTGTAGCAGGGATTGTGACGACCGAGTTTCAGACGCCGCTGAGCCACATCAATGTGTTGAGTCATAACCGTGGAACGCCGAATATGGCTTTGCGCGATGGCTGGACAAACCCGAAACTGAATGATTATCTCGGCAAGCTAATCTACCTGAAGGTGGCACTCGACTCGTTTACGGTGCGGGAAGCAACGGTTGATGAGGCGCAGCACTTCTGGTTGCAAAAAGAACCGCAAACGGTTCACAAACTGAAACTTGACACCTTGACAAACGGGTTGGTTGATTTGAATGCGGCTGATGTTTCTTGGGTTTCAACAGTTGGCGGGAAAGCTGCAAATTTTGCTGAACTAACAAAAGTGGCCGTTTCGGAAACCCAAAAACTGCCGCTTCCGGAGAGTTATTTTGCTATCCCTTTCTATTACTACTGGCAGCACATGAAGCAAAATAAGCTGGATGTGTTTGTGAAGGACATGCTGAAAAATCAGCAGTTTGTTGCCGACGCGAATTACCGAAAACAAAAACTTGACGATTTGCGCAGCGCTATTAAAAAAGCGCCGCTCGATCCGGCTTTTTTACAGATGGTCAAGAACCGCCTGGCGAATGCCGATGGTTTCGTCAGTTTCAGGTTTCGGTCGTCGACCAATGCCGAAGATGTGGAAGGGTTCAATGGTGCAGGTTTATACGAATCGTTCACCGGCTCTCTGACTGATCCGGACAAGCCGATCGATAAAGCTATCAAAAAAGTGTGGGCAAGCCTGTGGGATTTTGCGGCTTTCGAGGAGCGAGACTATTTTAAAATCGATCACAGCACCATTGCGATGGGCGTGCTTGTTCATCGCAATTACCCGGCGGAGGCAGCCAATGGCGTTGCCATCACCGAAAACATTTATAATTCCTACATGCCTGCCGTTACGATCAATGTTCAGGTTGGCGAGATCAGCGTCGTAAATCCCGACGAGAATTACCTGCCCGACCAGGTGCTGTATTATACCCGTTCTAACGCCAATACTTTCGAATATATCAGTCATACAACAGTGCCTGGCATGGAAGGCCAAACGGTGATGACCGATGGCGAACTGAAAGAGCTAAAGGACTACTGTATGGCGATTCACAACCATTATTGCCGAATCAATCTTGAATGCCAACCAATGGACATTGAGTTTAAAGTTGATGTGGTGAACGGGCTGCGAAAGATTTACATCAAGCAGGCCCGGCTTTATTGATCAGGAATAAATAACCCAAAATATCAATCACATGAAACATCTTTTACGTTCGATTATCGTTTTTTCATTTGTTGTAAAAGGACTTTCAGCCTTTTCGCAGGAATCCAGCCGTTTCCCAATTTTACCTGGATCTGTTTGGCGCATCAATTATGAATATAATTGTTCAGGCGAGGAGTTTACCCACGAAAGTGGCGATCAGGAATACAAGTACTTTGTGAACGGCGACACGCTGATTGCCGGAAGAACCTATTTCAAGCTCTATAAAACTGGCATTTTATACCTCGACACGCCGGTTGAAATCATCGGCAAGTACATGGGGGCCATTCGCGACAGTGCCAACCGTTTTTATTTTGTTGAAGAAAAGGCGACATCGGAGCGTATGATCTACAATTTCGATGCAAAGGTTGGTGAATCCATTTGTCCTGAATGTGGCGGTATGGAGTATTATGTTGGTGATATTGTTACTCAGGATAACGGGCGAAAGAAATTTTACATTGACGTAATAACCGTTCATTGCGGAAGCGCCAACGCTTTGCTCGAAGGAATTGGCTGGCTGGGCGGTTTGCTCGAAGGAAATGCCTGTTATGCGCATCCCGGAATCCGGGGGTCTTACCTGCTTTGTTATTCTGAGGACGGAATGCCGGTTTATGAAACAGAAGAATCGCCGCGTTGCGGAAAAAAGGTGGTCTGCAACAATGATATTACCGCTATAAATC
>JAEWME010000351.1 GCA_023393265.1 Bacteroidota bacterium
TCCTTATGCATTTGCTAATCTGTTAATGAATAGCGAAAATGCAAATTGAAATCCGTTTAATCGGTAAAAGCCTGTAACAAACTAAATCTCAAATATTTCAAAGAACATTATTGGATTTTAATGGGACTGCAATGGACCGGGCAAATTAATCCTGAGATAAAATCAGGACTGAATATGGCCCGACAGATAAAGAAGTATAATAGCCGAAGCCGTCGGTGGCACCCGGAACAGCTTCGGGGTCGCCTGTATAATTATTCGAAAATTCTTCGTCAAATCCCTTCCAGTCGCTGTTCAACCGAACTTTCCATGTGCCTCCGGAGGGAACACCAATCACGTAATTATCGCACGGTTCATTCCTGAAATTCATGATTACCACAACGCTATCTTTGGGGCCTCCTTCGAGCCAGCGGTGAAAAGCAACAACTTTTTTCTCGTTGTTTACATGAAAAACCTGCGTGTTCGACCCAAGCAAACCTTTCGTGGTTCCATCCAAATTTCGCCGAAGCCGGATGAATGCCTTGTACAAATCTTTCAAGCCTGCATATTTTTCAGCCAGGTTCCAGTCAATCGGATTTTTATCGTGAAACCAGCGGTCTTCCAAAAACTCCTGGCCCTGGAACAACATGGGAATCCCTACTGCGGTGAGTACAATGGAAGCACCCAGCACCGATCGTTTCCGCGAAAACCAGTTATCCACATTTCCCGGCCATATTTCCTCCGGAACGCGGGCCTTGCCATTGGCTATCTCGTCGTGTGATTCAGTATAAATTACTCTCGAAAACGGATTATCGTCGATTTGCCTGCTTATTTGCCCGGCAATAACATCCATATCGCGAAAATCGTCGCTATTCGTGATAATGTTGTCGCGGATGGCATTGGCAAAAACATAGTCCCACTGAGTTCCGAAACCAGCGCCTCCCATGCCTGTTGGCTTGGTCAGCCACGAATTGATACTGAGATCTTCCGCAATGGTCAGGTTACCGGGGAAACGACCTGCAATTTCTTCATTAATCCACTGCAAAAAAGACCAGCCTTCTTTAATATCGCTGGCCGGACTATTATTTAAACCTTTGCTGTTACGGATATAAGAAGTTGCATCGAACCGAAGCCCGTCGATGTGATACTCTTCCATCCACATCAAAGCATTGTCGCGCAGGTACTGCTTAACCTCGGGCCTCCCATAATCGGGACGGGTATGCCCCCATGGCGTTTCAGAGCGCCAGTCGTTATAGAAATATATACCGCCTTTATCGTTTTCGTACCAACCATCGAAACGCCACAAATCGAGATCGCCAGGCCCCAAATGATTGTACACCACATCCAGAATAATGGCAATTCCGGCTTTGTGAGCTTCATTAACAAGCGACTTCAGTTCGGCAGAAGTTCCGTAGCCCGACTCAACTGCAAACGGATAAGCTACATTGTAGCCCCAGGAATAATCGCCCGGAAATTCGGCAGAAGGCATAATCTGGATGGCATTGATGCCCAAATCCCGTAAATATGAAATTTTTCGCATCACCGATTTGAAAGTTCCAGGCATATCGCGCTGAGGTGCATTAAAGGTTCCCACATGAATTTCATAAAGCACCAATTCGTTCCAAGAAGCGATGTGAAATCCCTCGTCACCCCAATCGAAATGCGGATCGACGATGACAGAATTTCCTGCGGAACTGGTTAATTCGCGAGCGTACGGATCATTTCGCAGTAGTTTCTGATCGCCATTCCAGATCACGTATTTATACTCGTCGCCAGGTTTGGCATCTTTCACCCAACCATACCAGAAACCATTTTCTTCCGATTCGAGTGGAATTTCTTCGTCGTTCCAATCGTTGAACGAACCTGCAACCATCACTTTATCCGCATTAGGCGCCCAAACCCGAAAGGCCACTCCGCCGTTGCCCGGCATTGAACCCATTCCTTGTGCTTTTTCTGTTTTCATGTAACATCAGTTTTTATTCTGAATTGAATTTTTCAGTAAAAGAAATAAAGTTTGTGCCAGAAGAAAAAAAAGCACATAAGAAATTATAAATCAGAAATATAAAAAGAGCAAAATGGCAGAACCAGCTCCACAATCAGGGGAAATATTTCCACAAAGGTTGGCGAAAACAGAAAAAGCAAAAGCCCGAGAACAAACGCTCTCAGGCTTTACAATTCTTTCGTCGGTTTGGAGGGACTCGAACCCTCGGCCCGCTGATTAAGAGTCAGCTGCTCTACCAGCTGAGCTACAAACCGAATCGGGCACAAAAGTAACAGTTTGTTTGTCATTTTCAAACCTGATTCAAATTTATTTCCGAAGAAATTTTGCTCCTTGGCCCGCTCAATGAAACCCGCCTGAGATAATCGTTCGCGCCGTTTTTGCCGTCCGATATTTTTCGCTACCAGCACCGATTCGGCTTTCTTACATTATATTTGTCTGAATCATTGACCTGATTATGGAATTCCTGAGCTACATACCATCGGAGTTTATCAAATTTTTTCTGGTCCTCATTTTTTCGCTGCTCATCGGGCTCGAACAAAGGCGCCACCATATCAACGAAAACGAAGACCTGCTTTTTGGTACCGACCGCACTTTCACATTCATCGGGCTACTGGCTTATGTGCTTTTTATTGCCGATCCGGTTCATTACATTCCTTTTCTGGCGGGATTTATGTTGATAGGCATCCTGCTCGGAATTCAATATTTTCAACGTATTTCGCGGTTCGGTAAATACGGGCTTACCAGTATCATTCTGGCGCTACTCACGTATTGCATTCCAATTATGGTTTTTACTCAGCCTGTCTGGCTGGTGCTTTCATTCATTGTTGCACTACTTCTGTTGACCGAGCTAAAAAGCCATTTTATCACTATTTCAAAAAAAGCTTCCGAAGAAGAATTTATCACTTTGGGGAAATTTATTGTTTTAGCCGGTGTGGTTCTGCCCCTTCTCCCAGAAAAGAATATTTCGGATCACATACCTGTTTCGCTCTATCACCTTTGGCTGGCAATCGTGGTTGTTTCAGGAATTTCTTATTGCAGCTATCTGCTGAAAAAATTTGTCTTCCCCGACTCCGGGATTATGCTCACCGGTTTATTGGGCGGATTATACAGCAGCACTGCAACGACTGTTATCCTTGCCCGAAAAGAAAAGCAAGGACTTACCGGAAGGCAAACGGTTTCGGCTGTAATGCTCGCCAACGGTATGATGTATTTACGGATTCTGTTTCTGGCATTCATCTTCAACACAGACGTCGCTGTAAAACTAACTGTTCCATTTCTGGTTATGTTCCTCATTACCCTGGCGCTTTCCTATTTTTCCGGAAGAAACAAACCCGGTACCGAAAGTGATGCTGATCTGGTGAAAAGTGAAACCTCAGCAAAAAATCCGCTGGAATTCAGAACTGCTGCAGTTTTTGGAATTTTATTTGTAATATTTGCACTCATCACCGACTTTGTGTCAAGAACATATGGAAGTTCCGGAGTTACCGGACTGGCCTATATCGTTGGTCTCACCGATATCGATCCTTTCCTTCTGAACCTACTTCAGGGTAGCGAGATTGGCCAAATGACGATTGTATTGGCCATTATTAATGCAACCAACAGCAACAACCTGCTTAAAATGCTCTATGCTGTTGGTTTAGGAAGCAAGAATGTAAGAAAAGGCTTTTTCCTGAATTTCTCGATTCTGATTGTTTCAGGATTACTTATGTCGGCATTTTTTTACTTCTTTTGAAAGATAAAAATTTCAGCAGTTCAACAAATTCAGGAAATATGAAACGACTTCTTTTTTTATCATTGGGTTGCAGCTTGTTGTTTGGGATCTTGCTACTGACCAGTTGCCATGACGAAGACCCAAAGGTGGAAGATATCACCGATAATGGAAATGGCGGAGAGACACCTACCACAGATTTAACGACAACTCAAAAAGTAAACAACTTCATTTTTAGCGTCATGGACGATGTCTATTTATGGTATGATGAAATGCCGAATATAGACAGGTATAAAGAAACTGATTCAAAAGCATATTTCAACAAATTACTATATAAAGATGATTATTGGTCATACATAACAGACGACGTTACCGAATGGGAGAACAGCCTAAACGGAAATGAAAAAAGTTACGGTTATGCCTTGGCCTGGGGTTCTTTTGTTGATGAAAATAAGCAACCAACCGGAAACTATTTTGCAATTGTTGAATATGTATATCCTAACACTCCTGCCGAACGAGCCGGATTTGATCGTGGAGATATAATCACTAAAATAAATGGGTCCCCAATTACCGAAGACAATTATTTGGACCTTCTGAGTGGTGAAACTGCTGTTGTTACAACAGGCACACTAAGTGAATCGGGGATAAAGGATGGCAATGATATTACAATGACAGCGGAAGATCTACAGTTAGACCCCGTACTCATGTACAAAATAGTTGAAAAAGATGGCCATAAAATTGGATATCTTTTGTACACTCAATACATAACAAGTTATAACACAAGTATTGAAGCCGCCTTTAGCTATTTCAAGTCCAATCAAATTACAGATTTAATACTTGACTTGAGATACAATCCGGGAGGGTATCAATCTGCTGCACAGTACCTGTGTAGCTGTATTGCCCCCCTTAGTGTTGTTGAAGGTCAAAATACACTGGTCACCTTGCAATGGAACGATAAGTATCAGGAATACTGGCAATCCAATAATATGACCAGCCAGACCACTGTGCCGTTTGACAACACTGTTCCTTTAAGACTTGGATTGAACAAGCTGACTGTATTAACCACGCACGGCACTGCCAGTTCTTCGGAGCTTACAATTACCGGACTTCGTGCTTACATGGACGTGACAATTGTTGGGGATACAACCTACGGAAAATACACCGGATCGGTAACAGTTACTCCCGAGGACATTTATAGCAAAAAAGGAGAGTATGAACCGATTAGTAATTGGGGCCTTCAACCCATCGTTATGCGTTACGCGAATGCACAGGGTGTCACTAATTTTGTAGACGGATTTCCTCCTGATTTCTATGTTGAGGACGAACTTTTACCGGCCTACCCGCTCGGTGATCTCTCGGAACCGTTACTGAAAAAAGCTGTAGAAAATATCACCGGAGTTCCTATTTTGTCGATGAAGAGTGCTAAAACTAAGTTTAAGTTCCGCGTAATCGATCGGGCTGCCTCCAAATTCGACCGGATGAAAAGAAACAGCGCCATATTCACGCAAAAAGATTTTTTGAGGACCAAAGATCAGTAGCACTTTTTTATTTGATTCTGATATACAGACCTAACTACAAGAACCATGATTAGAATGAAGATTTTATTTTTAGCAAGTTTGCTTTTCTTTTTTTCAAAAGTTGCCATTTCGCAGGTAGCAGGTTTTACATCAACCAACCTGCCGCTGGTAGTTATCAACACCAACGGACAGACCATACAGGACGCCAGCAAAGTTAGTGCTTCCATGAAACTGATTTATAATGGCACAGGGAAAGTAAATACCCCGGCTGATGCGGGCAATGTATACAATGGCCCCATCGGTATTGAATTTCACGGAGGAAGTTCCGATCCGGCGAAACAAAACTCATATTCTTTCGAGACCCGAAATTCGTCGGGCGACAACCAAAACGTTTCTTTGCTTGGCATGCCCTCAGAAAACGATTGGATTTTGCTCGCCAGCTATAACGACAAATCGTTTATCAGGAATGCACTTGCATTCCAGCTTTTCAGGAAAATGGGACATTATGCTCCGCGGACTCAAACTGTGGAAGTGATTGTAAACAATGAATATATGGGCATATACACCCTGACTGAAAAGATTAAACAGGATAAGGGACGAGTTGACATCTCGAAGCTCACCTCAGCGGATATTTCAGGAGATAACCTGACTGGCGGATATATTTTCAGAGTTGACACTTATGATGCAAACGACAGTTGGCAGGGAAATTTTGCACCTTACAAACATCCGGAGTTGGCAGTCTATTACTCATACGATGATCCTTCGGCGGGCAACCTCGTGAGCCAGCAAAAGAATTACCTGAAAACGGCAGTAAACTCGTTTGAGTCGGTTTTATATGGCTCCGGATTTGCCAGCACTAGCACTGGCTACCCGGCCTGGATCAAAATGAACTCTTTCCT
>JAEWME010000158.1 GCA_023393265.1 Bacteroidota bacterium
GGGTCTTCCGAAATACAAACGAGAAATTCAGGTCTCCGTAAATATCCTGGTAAACCTCTTTGCCATGCCCCACGATGTCGTGGTTACCAATGAGCGCCACATAAGGCACTTTCAGCTTTTTCATGATGTCATGAATCCAGACATACTCTTTACTCATCCCGAAATCGGAAACATCGCCACCATGAATGACAAAATCAATATCAGTGCGTTTGTTAACGTCTTTGACAAAAGCTTCAGTTTCGTCGTACGACCGCTGTGTATCGCCCATGAATACAAAACGAATCGTATCACGGTCATCATCGGCACCCTGAATCCGGTTGATATACGTTTGATTTAAATGAGAAGGCTGACCCTCGCGGGTCGTGTCATACGGGTGGTACTCGAACATATCGCAAGATACGCATCCCAACAGGAAGAACAGGGAGAAGACAAGCCTCCCCTTCCCGGTAAAATGTGTTTTCATGTTTTGTTTTCTGATCTGAACAGAAGACAAAATTAGCCGAAAACTATCGATGTCGTAAAAAAGAGCTCAAAATTACCCGTTTGTTAAATTTGCACTATCTGCTCCGGAACAAAAAGCAGTCAGAAAAAACAGAAGCAAAAATCTTCAACAGGCCTATTTCAGCAGCAAACGGCAGGTGCGTCGGCTTTTTTGCTCGATAAACACTTTCCGTCCATCGGCAATCTGTTTAATCGCATCCGGCGTGTAATAACGAATGGTGACCAAATCAAGTCCGGTATTGTATTTTACCTCGAATTGCTGCTGCAGTTGCCCGATGAGTGGTTCAACACCCTGCTCCGGCTCATCGAAAGCAAGCGAGAGGTCGATGGCCGACTGCTGGATTAACACAACTTTCAGGCGAAATTTCGATACCAAGTTAAAAACATCGGCTACATTGCTGATGCTAATAAAAGAAAAATCGGCAGGTGTGAGTGTTATCAGCGCCATGTTTTTCTTTACGATATAAACCGGGATCAATTCAAGCGAATGAGTCATGGAATGAATGACCGTTCCGGGTTGTTCCGGCTCGATGAAAGATTTCACCAGCAAAGGGATATTTTTATTTTGCAGCGGTTTGATTGTTTTCGGGTGAATGACCTTGGCACCCGAATACGACAACTCAATCGCTTCTTTGTACGAAATCTCGTCGAGTTTCTGCGTTTCTCCAAAAAAATCGGGATCGGCATTCATTATTCCGGGCACATTTTTCCAGATGCTTACATCTTCGGCATCGAGCAGATTGGCCAAAATAGCGGCAGTATAATCGGAACCTTCGCGCCCAAAAGTAGTGGTCTGATTAGTCAGCGTGCCGCCAATAAAACCTTGTGTAATATATAAATCAGCGCCTTCGAAGGTAAAAGTACGTTTGGTCAGCCTGGCAGATAACTCCCAGTTTAGGTTCGACTCGCGGTACTGGTCATCGGTTTTCAAACACGTGCGGGCATCAATCCAGCGGTTCCTCAGCCCTATTTTATTGAAATACAAACTGATAATCCGGGTGGAGAGCAATTCGCCGAAAGCCACAATCTGATCATATTCATAATCGAAATTCATCGAAGGCTCGCCTTTAATCCGGTCCTCAATCCACGAAAAAAGCTTTTCAACTTCGGGCAAATTAACCTGTTCGCCCCACAGTTCAGCAATAATTTTGTAGTGGTAATTTTTCACCTCCTGAAAAGCGGTCCAAACTTCGGGCGATTGGTTGAAATAATTCCTAACGACCACTTCCAACGCATTGGTCGTTTTTCCCATTGCCGAGATAACCAGTACCTTCTGCTGTGGATACATGTTCAGGATATTGACCGAATTTTTAACAGCCTCTGCCGAGCTGACCGACGCACCGCCAAATTTGAATACTTTCATTGCTTTTCTGTTTTATGATATACAAAAGTAGGAAAAAACCCTCAACCGAAAATGACTTTTGCCAACGATTGATTTGGCCCAATTGTAACGATTGTTACAGTTTCAGGAAAACAAATCTTCTATTTTTGGCTTTCGAAATACAAGGCAATGACTAAAAACAATCTACTTAAAAAGCTCCGGAAATTGCATAAATGGCCGGGAATTGTGATCACCCTGTTTGTGGTTCTTTTTTCGCTCTCCGGAATTTTAATGAACCACCGGGACCTGATTTCGTCGGTTGATATTGGTCGTAACGTTTTGCCCAAAAATTTCAGGTATAACAATTGGAACAATGGCGCCGTGAAGTCTATTTGCCTGCTTGGGAGCGATTCGGCACTGGTTTACGGAAACATCGGAACATGGCTCACTACCGATCATTTCCAGACTTTTCAGGATTGGAATGCCGGGTTTCCTTCAGGAATTGATAACCGTAAAATCTCCAAAATAGTAAAAACGCCCGCCGGAAAACTTTTTGCCGGAACATACTTTGGCTTGTACCAATTTGATTTTCAAAAGAAAAGCTGGCAAAAAATCGGTTTACCCATTTCGGAAGAACGTGTCACCGACCTTATCCTGAAAGGAAATGAATTGATGGTGCAAACCCGTTCGTTTCTAATGAAGTCGATCGATGGATCAGAATTTATGCCGGTAATTCTTCCGGCTCCAGAAGGCTACGACGGAAAAGTGAGCCTTTTCAAAACCATTTGGCTACTACATAGCGGCGAAATTTGGGGAACCTTTGGGAAGCTGGCTGTTGACCTGTTCGGATTAGCTTTACTGATTATTTCGGCAACCGGCCTGCTGCATTTCATTTTCCCCAATTGGCTGAAACGACGCAAGAAAAAGCAACGGGAAACAACGGCATTGGTTGCGGCCCGAAATACCAACCTCCGTTGGCACAACCGGCTGGGATGGATTTTTATTCCCTTCCTGATTTTTGTAACCGTATCCGGAATGTTTCTCCGTCCGCCGCTGATGATACCGATTGTAAACTCGACGGTTTCGCCCATTCCGGGAACCATCCTTTCCAGCCAAAACCCTTGGTACGACAAGCTTCGCCGCGTTTTGTACGACGACGAACGGCACCTTTTCCTGTTTTCTACTGCTGACGGAATGTTCGTTACCGACGAAAATTTCAGGAACCCCATGCAGCGAGTTGCGGGAGAACCGCCTGTTAGCATCATGGGCTGCAATGTTTTGGAGAAAAAAAGCGGCGGAACTTACCTGGTTGGCTCCTTCAACGGATTGTTTCTGTGGGATCCTTTCACTGGGCAACTGACGGACTATATTTCAGGATTACCGTATCAGCCATCCACACAAATCGGGCCACCGGTTTCCGACAACATGATTGACGGCTGGTTTACCGACCAACAAGGAAACGAATTTTATTTCGACTACAACCTTGGCGTTTTACCAATTCGGCATACCGAAAAATTTGGAGAAATGAGCCGGGAAATTATCGTTGAAAGTCCGATTTCGCTTTGGAATTTCGCCCTTGAGGTACATACTGGTCGCATTTTCGAGCCTGTTTTGGGGCCATTTTTCATCCTGTATATTCCGCTCGCCGGACTCTGCTGCCTGATCGTGCTGATCAGCGGCTTCTTTATCTGGTGGATAGGATACCGGAAGAAAAAGAAAACCAATGGCTAAGTGCAAGTCAGGGCATAACTATTATAGCCCTAACTAAAGAGTTTCGTATATCCTGAATTATCGCTGCTGATATTGTTTTTCGTAGTATTTCTGATAATCTCCACTGGTTACATTTTGCAGCCACTCTTCGTTCTCAAGATACCAATCGATCGTTTTTTCCAAACCTTCTTCAAATTGCAAACTTGGAACCCAACCTAATTCTTTCTGAAGTTTAGTCGAATCGATGGCGTATCGTAAATCGTGGCCGGCGCGATCCTTCACGTAAGTGATCAGCTTTTCCGAAGTACCGGTTTCACGCCCTAGCTTCCGATCCATAATCGAGCACATCACTTTTATAAGCGAAATGTTGGTCCATTCGTTATGGCCACCAATGTTATAGGTGTCGCCCAGTTTCCCGGTGTGAAAAATCACATCGATGGCGCGTGCATGGTCTTCCACCCACAGCCAGTCGCGGATGTTTTCGCCTTTCCCGTATACCGGCAATGCTTTATTGTGCCTGATGTTATTGATGAAAAGCGGGATCAGCTTTTCGGGAAACTGGAAAGAACCATAATTATTCGAGCAATTGGAGACAACGGTTGGCAAGCCAAATGTGTCGTGATAGGCGCGGACAAAATGATCGGAACTTGCTTTGGATGCCGAATAAGGGCTATGCGGATCGTAAGCGGTTTTTTCGGTAAACATACCGTCATTTCCAAGACTCCCATAAACTTCATCAGTCGAAATATGGTAGAAACGTTTCCCTTCTGAACTATCTTTCCAGATGTGCCGTGCGGCATTCAACAGATTCACGGTACCAATTACGTTGGTGAAAACGAACTCGGTTGGATTACTGATTGAGCGGTCAACATGCGATTCAGCTGCCAAATGGATTACTCCATCAAACTGTTTTTCAGCAAAAAGTTTTGTGATGAATTCAGCATCAACAATGTCGCCTTTCACAAACTCGTAATTCGGTTTTTCTTCTACATCCTTCAGGTTTGCCAGGTTTCCGGCATAGGTCAGCTTATCAAGATTGATAATTTTATATTCAGGATATTTATTTACAAACAGCCGGACGACATGCGACCCGATAAATCCTGCACCGCCGGTAATCAAAATGGTCTTCATATTTAATATTTTCAACGTTAATGAAAACGGACTAAAACGCTATATGTTCCATATCTCAATGAAAAATTTCAGGAATCATTTGATTCCCCTGATCTTTTTTTCCCAAAGCCAGGCCGAAAGCATTGTTTCTTCCAATCCGGTTTCAGCTTTCCAACCCAATTCTTCGTTTGCGAGTGTAGTGTCGGCCCATATTTTCTCAATATCTCCGGCCCTTCTTCCAACTATTTTATAGTTCAACTTTACGCCTGTCGAGGTTTCAAATGCCTTAACAGCTTCGAGAACAGAAACACCATTGCCTGTACCAAGGTTAAAAATTTCGTATCCTGATTTATTTTTATTTCCAAGCAAACGCTCAACAGCAACCACATGTGCTTTTGCCAGATCAACCACATGAATGTAATCTCTTACAGCAGATCCGTCCGGCGTATTGTAATCATCGCCAAAGACTTTAAGCTCCTCGCGTAATCCCGCGGCCGTCTGAGTTATAAAAGGAACCAGGTTCATTGGAATGCCCAGCGGCAATTCCCCAATCAAAACCGACGGGTGTGCACCAACCGGATTGAAATATCGGAGTGCAATTCCCCTCAATTGAGGAAATGCCTTCGTGGTATCGCGCAAAATATCTTCACTGATTCTTTTTGTATTTCCGTAGGGAGATTCAGCATCTTTTCGCGGTGTTTGTTCTGTCACCGGTAATTGGTCAGGTTGGCCGTAAACAGTGCATGACGACGAGAAAACAATATTCTTCACACCGTATTTAATCTGACAATCAAGCAAATTCATCAGCGAAACAAGATTGTTCCGATAGTAAGCCAGCGGTTTTTCAACCGATTCGCCAACTGCTTTGTAAGCAGCAAAGTGAATGATCGCTTCAATTTTGGGATATTTTGCAAACAACGCATCTGTTTTTACAGCATCCGCCAGATCAAACTGCTCAAAAAGTGGTCTTATTCCTGTAATCTGCTCAATCCCGTCGAGCACTTCGATTCCTGAATTCGACAGATTATCCACGATAACCACTTCATATCCGGCGTTCTGGAGTTCGACTGTTGTGTGCGAGCCAATGAAGCCTGTTCCACCAGTCACTAATATTTGTTTCATCTAAATTTTTGTTTTGAAATGTCAACAAAATTAAGAATTATCCTGATTAGAAAAGTTATAGTTCGTTATCGTTATGATTTTATCATAAAACTTTAATCATTGTTGAAAACTTTGTCTTGAAACAAGCCCTTTTTTTGCTAATTTTGAATTTGCATTAATAGTTAAAAAGTGGAGATAAGTCAGTACATAAAAGAACTTTTGCTTCTAAATGATTGTGTAATCATTCCCGAATTTGGAGGTTTTGTAGCCAATTACCGGCCTGCCCTGGTAGAAAACAACCAGTTTTTCCCGCCGGTTAAAGAAGTTGCATTCAACAATAAACTTGTATCAAACGACGGTTTGCTTATCAATTACATTTCTGAAGTGGAAGGGATCAGCTACTTTGCTGCAAGGCAAAAACTCGAAGCATTTGTTGAAGAAACGCAACTGACTCTTGAAAGAAACCGCAACGTTTATTTTGAAGGCATTGGTTACCTCCATTACGACTCGAAAGAAAATCTCCAGTTCGAGCCGCAGTTGAAGCAAAATCTGCTTGTCGATTCTTACGGAATGCAGCCTTTTACTTTTGAAAAGCTTTACCAGCGCCAAATGCCTAAACCGGCATTCAAAGTGGAGTATCGCGAGCCTGTTCCTGTAATATTTCAGAAAAGAAAGATTCAAAAACTTGTGGTAGCTATTCCGTTACTGGTTGCAATGGCTTTGATTCCAATGAAAAATCACAAGGAGTATTTCTCCAAATCTGATTTGGGATTCTGGTCTGTTATTTCGACGACAGCTCCTGTTCAGACACAACTTCAGGAAGAAAAAACGGCCGAGGTTTCAATTGAAGTACAAAAACCAGTTGAACAACAACTCAAATATTTCATTATTGGCGGGAGCTTCAAAAGCGAAGAGAATGCCAACAAATACATTGAACAGCTGAAAGTTCAGGGTTACAGCGGGCGAAACCTTGGCATATATAACGGACTAAACCGGGTTGCCATGGTTGGCTTTACAACAATGGAGGAAGCACAGAAGGAACTGAATGCAATGCTCTATAAAAATCCCAAATCGGGGGTATGGATTCACGTCAATCAATAAAATAGAAAAAGCTCCGATTTGGAGCTTTTTCTATTTTATACAAAACTAAAAGACACAAAAAAGCCACTGTCTTGGAAAACGAGATGGCTTTCATTTGGTATATACCGATCAATTTTTAACCTTTTCTCTTGTAACCTATCAATTGACCGATTTTATAATATTGTTCATGGCTTTGAGACAACATACGCAAGTTGTTTTACAAAACCTATGCCAAAAAACGCGGAATCCAGTATCAAAAACAGGCTGAACAACCATAGAGTTGCCAACTAATTTACAATCAAATCTTTCCAATAGAGGCAATCAGCAAATCAATCACCTTCGATACATTCTGATTAAAAACTTTTAAAACATCACCCCAGGTCACAGGAGCTTCATCAGTTTTCCAGCAATCGTAATCAGTACTCATGGCGACAGCTGCGTAAGGAATACCCAATTCATTGGCAAGGATAGCCTCCGGGGCCGTTGACATATTAATAACGTCTGCACCCCAGGCCCTAAACATATTCGACTCGGCTCTTGTCGAAAAGCGGGGGCCTTCAATTGTTATTACAGTACCTCTTTCAAATATTTTCAGGCCAAGTTCCATTCCCGTTTCGATAAATATCTTTCTCAGAAAATCATCAAATGGATCAGCCATTGGCGTATGTTTCATCTCCCGGGGCTCAAATGATTCGAAGAAAGTGACTTCACGGTGACGGGTAAAATCGATGAATTGGTCCAGTACAACAAAATCGCCCCGTCCAATCTCCTGACGAAGACTTCCGCACGCTGTTGTGGCAAGTATATGCGAACAACCTATTTCTCTGATTGCCCATAAATTAGCCCGATTATTTACCTGGGTCGGCGGAATAGTGTGCTGCCTCCCGTGCCTAGAAAGGATAGCAACCTCACGGTCATTAATTACACCACATTTAAAGTCAGAAGTTGTCGGCCCGTAAGGAGTGTCTACTTTCCGATCGGTTGCATTCTTTAGAATAGCCGGATTTTCAAGCCCCGAACCACCAATAATCGCTATTTTAGTCATTCTTATATCGATTGAAAATATTAATAATCAATGAATTAGCTTCCTCTAATGTCCTTCCAAATGCAATGATTCCTTCCGGATGTCCACCCATGATAATGATTTTATCAGAATGAGAATCTGCTTCTTTGGCCAGGCTTCCCACTGACAAAGCCATCTCCGGTGTACCATATTCAATATGGAGTGGTGTGGTTGGAAATTGATGCAAAAGCTTATCCCACATCCATCGGCAATGAATATGAACCACTACTCCGCAATTCGGAACAGACTCATAAACAGCTGCATGTGTCAGACTCTCTGCAGAAGCTTTTGTATGTCCTTTGCATGACAAAAAGTTGTCCTGAAAACGGTATGCTGTCACAAGGGCATAGTGCCGCGAATCAAGTTCAGGTAATTGTCCTGTCGCGCTACCTGTAATGTAAAATGAAACGCCATCCGTATTTCGAACAGAAATATTGCCAAATCCAATTCCATCAGGATAAACGCCAATTAGACCAAGCTCCCGTAGCCGTCTTCTCGAAGAATTTAACTGGTCGAGCACTTTACAGGGAAAATCAAAATCCTCTTCTATCCAATCACACCGAAACTTAATATATCCTTCCTGATTTGAAGCTCTTTCAGGGAATAGCGACAGAATGCCAGCTTTTGTGGCTTTGCAAACACCCCGCTCAGTAATCAGGCCGGTTACCAGGCGCGCCGGGGTAACATCAAAACCATAATTTGCAACCGGATTTATTTTAGGTATAATCCTGAATTCTTTCACTTTACCATCCAGCAATCCTTCCATCACAGCAACCTCATTGGCATTACGCTGCTCTATCGGAATCTGTGCCACTCCGTCAGTCATCGTCCAATCGATGGTTGTCGACGGCAATGCAGCATAAAAAGGGATACCGTTATCAAATGCAGCCAAAGCTTTGAGATAGGTGCCAATTTTATTTGCCACGTCACCGGTCAGGGTAGTTCTGTCGCTGCCAACAATTGCGATATCAACCATGCCGTGTTGCATCAAATGCCCGCCGGTATTGTCGGGGATGACAGTATGCGGAATTCCTGCGTCAGCCAGTTCCCAGGCCGTGAGGCGCGCACCCTGGTTACGGGGCCGCGTTTCGTCGACCCACACATGCAACGAAATCCCAGCCTGATGCGCCAGATAAATTGGAGCAGTTGCTGTACCCAATTCCACACAGGCAAGTCTTCCGGCATTACAATGGGTCAGAATTTGAACCACTTCGCCACCTTTGGCCTCAGCAATCTGCCGGATTAATTCCAGTCCGTTTCTGCCGATATTCAGGCTAAAATCAATCTCCCGCTGCCTGAGCGATTCTGCATAGTCGAGCAACAATAAAATATTTTCGGCAACTGTTTTTTCTCCTGAAATGACAGACAGCGCCTCGTCGACCGCAAAAGCCAGGTTAACAGCAGTTGGCCGCGACGATTTAAGCCAGGTTCCCGCCTGTTTCATCGCTGAAATGAAATCTCCTTCTCCAAAACCTTTTGCCGCTAAATACATTCCGTAGGCTGCCGTAACTCCAATAAGCGGAGCACCACGAACGATCATATCGGTAATTGCAAAATGTGCATCTTCGAGCGTGCCGATTTCAATAATCTGGTGTACAAAGGGTAGTTTACGCTGGTCGATGGTTTCAACCAGTTGCTTATCAGGATTAAACCAAATGGTTTGCGGATTGGTCATTTATTCGTGAATTTTTAGCCTGTTCAAAGATAAGGTTTCTTTGCCATTCCGGTTTTTTTCTGACTTTTGTACACAAACAATTGAGATATGCTGAAAGGAATAAGGAACATTATTTTCGATCTCGGCGGAGTACTGCTGAACATTGACCCCCAAAAAACCATTGACGCCTTTGCTGCTCTGGGGATGGAGCAACTCATCAACGATCGCGGGCTGAGTTATGATCACGAGATTTTTTACCAAATGGAGCAAGGCAAAATCTCTTCTGAAGAATTCAGAAACGGAGTGAGAAAATTACTTCCGCGAACAGTAAGCGACGAACAAATTGACGATGCCTGGACGGCAATGTTGCTCAATTTTCCACCAATCAGGGTACAACTATTGAAAAATCTCCGGAAAGAATTTCGGATTTTCCTGTTCAGCAATACCAACGCGATCCATGTGGCGAAATACCACGCCAATTTCAGGAATCAATACGGCGTTGAAGTTCCGTCGCTTTTCGAAAAGGATTTTTACTCGAATGAAATTGGCTACCGGAAACCTTCTCCCGAATCTTTTCAGGAAATCATCAAACTTTCCGGAATTACTCCCGAAGAATCGCTTTTCATCGACGATTCGAAACAAAATGTTGATGCGGCAGTCGCTTCAGGACTGAAAGGTTATTGGCTCGAACCCGGGCAAAGCGTTGAAATATTATTTCAGGAATATCTTTAAAGACTAAATTTCAGGATCTTTCCAATCGCCGCTTTCACGAATCAGCGCTTCGAGTTCCTCAACAGCCTGCTCATAAGGAATATGCCTTTTGATCAATTGCTGACCTTTATAAAGGTTCACATTTCCGGTTCCGGCGCCCACAAATCCGTAATCGACATCGCCCATTTCGCCCGGCCCGTTCACCACGCAGCCCATCACGCCAATTTTAAGGTGGTCGAGGTGATTGAAATGGTTCTTGATTTTAATGGTCGTTTCATGCAAATCGAAAAGTGTACGACCACAGCCGGGACAAGAGATGAATTCCGTTTTAGTCAACCTCATGCGGCTGGCCTGTAAAATGGAAAAACTCAGGTCTTTCAGGTCGGTAAACGTAATTTGTTCCGATTCGTTGGTGATGCACAAACCATCGCCATAGCCGTCGAGTAGCAGTCCGCCAAGATCGGCAGCAGCTTTTATCTGTAAATTTTCGAGGTACCGTTCGCTATATTTCCTGAAGATGATAACAGGCACTTTCCAGATATGAGATTCAAGCGTCATGAAAAATGCCCGTAGCTCAGCAAATGGATTGCGGTTAAAGCTTTCCAGGATGAGCACCGTTTTCCGGGTCTGTTTCAGCTTGGTAATAATCTCCGGATTTTCCGTCATAAAATGATCGAACTCTTCCTTGTTGGTCCGGATAAATTTTGTTTGGCCCCAATGCGAACCACCAAACAAATATTCTTCGAGTGTAAGTACCGGATAAGAATTTCCCTCCAGATCAAGCACTTCTGTATTGTTGAAGAAATATTCAGGAATTTGCTTGCCACGTAAAGGCAGAATTTCCGACAGTGCTCTTCCGCGAAGGTCGGCCATCACGACCGGCAAAAATTTATCGCCCATGCGCAAAACCGGACGCACCGAACGTCTTTCGTACTCGAATGGATTAATTTGCGCAAAAAGCGGGGCCTTAATTGGCTTATGTCCTTTATAAGTTTCGATGTGATTGATCAGCTTCCGGGCAACAGAAATTTCGTTTTCAGGAGCTTCGGTAAGCGAAACGCGAATGGTGTCGCCAATGCCGTCGCCCAGCAAAGCGCCGATTCCAACTGCTGATTTAATTCGCCCGTCCTCTCCCTCTCCAGCTTCGGTAACACCAAGGTGCAGCGGATAATTCATTTCTTCGAGCCGCATTTTATAATTTAGCAAACGTACGGTATAGACCATCGTCCGCGTGTTGCTCGATTTAATCGAAATCACAACATTTTCGAAATCCTGCTTTTTGCAGATGCGCAGGAACTCCATCACCGATTCCACAATTCCGGCCGGAGTGTCGCCATAACGGCTCATAATCCGATCTGACAGCGAACCCTGATTGGCCCCGATGCGAAGCGCCGTTTTGGTATCTTTCAGTATTTGAAGGAACGGAACAAACTGTTCCTCAATCTTTTGAAGCTCATTCTTATATTCTTCGTCTGTATATAGATGCTTCTCGAATTTCGCACGTTTGTCGTAAAAATTCCCGGGATTAATCCGGACTTTAGAAACATATTTAGCAGCAATTTCGGCGTGATGAGGATTGAAGTGAATGTCGGCAACCAAAGGATTTTCGTAACCACGCGCAACCAGTTCCTGCTTGATGTTTTTCAAATTTTCTGCATCGCTTGTCCCGCGCACGGTAACACGAACCAGGTCGGCGCCGCATTTGATAATCCGAATAATTTGCTCTACAGTGGCCTCAGTATCAGAAGTATCGGTGTCGGTCATCGATTGTATTCTGATCGGGCTGTTGTCTCCGAACGTAATTCCTCCGATATGCACCAACGAAGTTTTCTGCCTCTGATACTTCGTCAAATCTTCTATGTAATTAAAGTTCTGATCCTTCATGTGCCGGAATGTTTGCGGCGACAAAGTTAATCGAAAGTAAATAAAAACGAAATGGTTACCCGCCGTTTGGAGACATAAAACCGAAAAAAAAGATCAACAGGTCACTTTTTTCGAATCAGGAAAAGAAGCCCTCGAAAATTCTAAATTGCAGAACACGAATCGCTCAGGAGGCAAAACGCCCCAAATCAAATAAATCTTTACTTTTGCTTTGTCACAAAAACAGTCGGCATGGCTATCAGCATCTCGGAAGTAAGCAAATTTTACGGCTCGCAGAAAGCCCTGAATGAAGTCAGTTTTGAAATCGGGACTGGCGAACTAGTTGGTTTTTTGGGCCCGAATGGTGCCGGAAAGTCGACACTGATGAAAATCATCACTGGTTATCTGGCTGCCGACGAGGGACTGGTCTCTGTCAACGGCGAAAAAATTGATGCCGGAAATATCTCCATCAGGAGGCAGTTGGGATATTTACCTGAAAACAACCCACTTTACACCGATTTGTATGTGCGTGAATACCTTGGAGTTGTTGCCGGGTTTTATAAACTCCCCA
>JAEWME010000163.1 GCA_023393265.1 Bacteroidota bacterium
CAGCGCTTCGATGAAATGGTGGAGAACATGAATAACCGCGAATTCGACGAAAAGCACCAGTTGGAATCTTTCATGAAAATCTATGTAAAGAGCAACCGCGACAACCGCATTTGCCTGATTGGTTCGCTAGGAACCGACATTAACACGCTGAACGACCCCATGCGCGAAGAACTGCAAAACCTGGTGGAACGCATCGTTTCGTGGCTGGCAGAAACACTCGAAAGCGGCAAACAAAAAGGACTTTTTCAGTTTCAGATTTCAGCAAGAAACCAGGCGATGCAAATTTTGTCGTCGCTGGTAGCCGGCCTTCAACTGGCGCGCATCCTGGATAAATCAGCTTTTAAAAATATTTACCAGTCTATATGGGAAGAAATTTCCCCGATAAACGCATAGAAACTCAATAAAAGAAGACAAATGAAACGAGTAGTAATTACAGGACTTGGAGCTGTCACTCCGCTCGGCAATTCAGTAACAGAATACTGGGAAGCATTAAACGAAGGCAAAAGCGGCGCTGCACCCATCACACGCTTCGATCCTTCACCCCTGAAAACGAAATTTGCCTGCGAAGTGAAAAACTTCGATCCGCTGCTTTATATGGAAAAACAGGAAGTACGGAAACACGACTTGTTTGCCCAGTTTGCTCTCGCGGCAGTAAACCAGTGTATGACCGATTCGGCTTTCGATCTCGAAAAAGCGAACCGAAACCGGTGTGGTGTGATATGGGCGACCGGAATTGGTGGCGTGGGCACTTTTCAGGAGGAAATACGCCAGTATTTCGTTCCGGGAAACAACGGCAGGATCAGCCCGTTCTTCATCACCAAGATGATACCGAACATGGCTTCAGGAGTGATCTCGATAAAATACGGACTGCGTGGCGCAAGCTATGCAACCGTTTCGGCCTGTTCGTCGTCGAATCATGCCATTGTTGATTCGTATAACCTGATCAAGCTCGGGAAGGCGGATATGATGCTGGCCGGTGGTTCCGAAGCAACCGTTGTCATAGCCTGTGTCAGCGGTTTCAGCGTAATTAAAGCGCTTTCGGAACGAAACGACAGCCCCGAAACCGCCTCACGGCCATTCGATGTGTCGCGCGACGGATTTGTGCTGGGCGAAGGTGGTGCCGTTTTGATGCTCGAAGAGCTGGAACATGCCAAACGCCGCGGGGCAAAAATTTATGCTGAAGTAACTGGTTACGGGCTGGCGTCTGATGCCTACCACATTACCGGATCGCATCCCGAAGGACTTGGCGCGCAAATAGCAATGACAGAAGCATTGAACGAAGCACAACTCAAGCCGGAAGAAATTGATTACATCAATGCACATGCTACTTCAACTCCTGTTGGCGACATCAGCGAAACCAAGGCAATCAAGGCTGTTTTCGATCCTTGCCTCGAAAAAGTAGCCGTCGGGGCAACGAAATCGATGACCGGACATTTGCTTGGTGCTGCAGGCGCCATCGAAGCCATGACCTGCGTTTTGGCTGTGCAGAACGACGTAATTCCGCCAACCATCAACCTCGAAAACCGCGACCCGCAAATTGATTCCCGAATCAGGGTGGAGCCAAAATCGTGTAAACAAACGGTGAATGCAGCGTTGAACAACTCATTCGGCTTTGGCGGACATATAGTTAGCACACTGTTTCAGAAGTTCAAGGAATAAAATCATTCCCAAAACAAATACGGAAAGAGGTGGAGCGCCAATGCATTCCACCTCTTTTTTACACCATCATTATTGCTGCCTGTTTTATAGAGAAAACCAATATGAAAATTTAATCAGGAAAACATTGTGCGGCTGAACGCCAAACAGGTCGCCCATGTCGCTGGAATAATTGAAATGGCCATTCTCTGCCGTGCTTGTCCTTCCCTGCGACCAAACGAGGAAAAGCGCCGAGCCTGGCGAATATTCCCATCTCAAAACAAAATTGGAACGAAACTGCCTAAAGTTATAATCGGGGTTCGAAAACGAATAGCCGTTATTTCCGGCTTCGGTAACCACATAGCTGCTTTCGGCATCATCGTAGCTCAGTTCGCTTGCCGAAAAAGAATGATAGCGATCGCTAAACCGGTTGGCCTGCGAATTGGTTACCCGTTTGAAATGGCTGTATTTTCCTGCCGAAACAAATGGCTGTCCGTAATATTCAAGCGACAATTCTGGAGAAAAAGTATAATTAAGCCTGAAAGTAAAAAACGTAGTTTTCTGGTCGAGTTCAGCAAAAATATACCTCGCCCCTGCCGAAGATTCTTCGGTGCTTACATATTGCATCACCCTGTTGCTTTTGGTAAAATCAGGCTCAAGCCAGACGGAAAGTGCATTCGTCGGACGAATAAATATACCTGCCCAGTACTCATGTATTTTAAAACTTTGCAGGTCGCCAAATCCATGGTAATTTCCGGCGTAAACCCGAACTTTCTTTGCATTATCAGTTGAAACATTCAGGCTTCCTTCTGTGCTTCCCGGCATTTTAAACGACGATCCGCCACGCAACAGGCTATTCGAAATATTTTTACTGCCGCGCGTAAAATTACCATTCAACCGCCAGCGATTTTTGAACTGGGCGTTGAAGTTGGTATTGGCGAATTTCGAAAGCAATCTTCCGGAGAAATCCCAATACATCCAGTAATTTGTGTTGAGGTAAAAGTTATTGAAAATGGAGAACGGATCGCGCATGTAATAAGCCACCCAGGAACCGTGATGGATAACGTCAGAATAGCGCATGTAACCTATGTCGTTGAATTCGAGCCCTGGCGATCGAACGATGAGGCTGGTTTCGAACTGGAGGCGCTTTTTACTGCTGCGTCCGAACTTGAAAGTACCGCCATAACCCGAAAGCGAAGTGCGCGACGAATCGACCGAAACGTAACTCGCATCAGGCCGCTGAAAATACCGGGCCGACGATTGCTGCGCCGCCAGCATCGCTTCCTGCGAGCCTTTCAGGTAACTAAATTCTATGTTTCCTGAAAAGTACCAGGTTCGGTCTTTCCAGCTATGACTAAAATCGAGGCCTCCGGTGTAGGCCGAATTGGGCAGAAAGTTCAGTGTTGGGCTGTTTACGTCGCGGTTAACCGAAGTAAGCATTCCTCCCAAAGTCGTTTCGCCTTTGTCGAAATCCTGCTGAACCCTTCCAACAAAATAGTTCGTCAGTGGTTCCACAGCCTCTTTTCTCCTGACGCCGCTGTTGTCGATGGTTGCTTTTTCTCCTGAAGTGAGACTTTCGAGTACACCAATCGACAGCCCGTCTTTCGTCTTTCCTGAAAGTTTCATTGCACCCAAAATAGTTGTAGCCTCCGGAACATCTGCATATTCACCATCCTGCAAATCGGGATAATAATGCGGCGAACGGCCAATGCGGCGGGAATAAAACAGGTTATCGGCACCCATGTTATGAATGACTATGGTATTGGAAGGCTGAAACTGGTAAATGTTTTTCCCCTCCACAAACAGCGGACGCCTTTCTGAAAAATAGGTTTCGAAGGCTGTCAGATTCACTTCGGAGGGATCAGCCTCAACCTGCCCAAAATCGGGATTGATTGAGAAATCGAGCGTGAGATCGTTTGTAATGGCGGCTTTACCATCAAGTCCGGCTGAAAAAGCATTCTTCTTTCCGGTCATAAACGGATTTCCTTCTTCTTTGGCAAAGCGTTCGGTTCGGGCAACGGTGTACGGCATCAGCTCTATTTGCCGCTTCGGTTTAATGTTTTTAATGCCATGCAACTCGCCGAACAAATGAACCGAGCCCGGAGATCCTTTGGGGATAAACTGCCAGGTGGAGCGTTCTTCGAGCCTGAAAATATGTCTCATCAACTGGATTCCCCAAATATGTTCCTCTTTATTACCAAAACGAAGCTGGCTGAAAGGGATCCTCATTTCGGCACACCAGCCTTTGTCATCAATCGAAGTTTTTAGGTACCACACCGGGTTCCAGCTGTCGTCCCAGTCGTTTCCATCCTGCGTAATGGCTTCGTCGCCTTTTGCTCCTGAAGCCATTGCAGTAAAAGAGAATGCGGTTTGCTGGTCGTAGTAGCTGTCGATGTTGATTTCGACCATGTCGCCATCGAAATTGTCGCGACGCGAAATTCTGCGGCTGATTTTATCCGGGTCGGTGTCGAAAGCACGGATAAAAACATATAGGTTATCGTCGTCGTACAGGATTTTGAAGACTGTTTTCTGCGACGGAGCTTTGTTTTCGTAAGGTTGTGTCTGCACAAAATCATCGCCCCAGGGCACTTTGCTCCAGCAGGAATCATTCATCAACCCATCGATTTGAGGAGGTTCTTTCGTGAATGCGGTTTCGTAAACTTTCTTCTGAACGGTTTGGGCATGACCCATAAGGACAAAACTGATCAGGATCCCCGGAATAAGGAACCTAAAGATAGTTTGGACTTTCATGTTTGGTTGTGTTTCTGTTTTTGAACTTGATTTCAGAAGAAAGACTTCATTTTTTAAAGGTTGTTACGGCGCTTACACCTTTTTTCAGGGAAAAAAAACAACTCAAAGCAATAAGTCACTTAAAATCAGGATAAAAATTAAAAAGGCGGGATAGAAATTAATTTCTCACCCCGCCTTGACAGCTTATATTTTAGGATTATTCGCTAGGCTGCCTCCGTCAGGAAAACATAGCGGATAAGAACCAGGAAGAACAACAGATACATCATCCAATGTACACTTTTTGCTTTTCCGGTCAAAACTTTCAGTAAAGTATAGAAGATGATACCTGCGGCAACACCATTGGCAATGCTGTATGTAAATGGCATCATGATGATACACATA
>JAEWME010000165.1 GCA_023393265.1 Bacteroidota bacterium
CGTCCGCAGATAGAGCGGGGTGAGACCGTAATGAGCAATCCGGATGCGCGGAAATACATCGCCGGAATGGGGTTTCAATGGGCCGGGAAAGGTGTGATTCCAGATGTCCACCAAAAATATCCTGAAATGAAGCTGATGCAAACCGAGACCGAATGTGGCGACGGATCGAACGACTGGCCCGCTGCCGAACATACGTTCGAACTGATAAAACATTATTTCAGGAATGGCGCAAATGCTTACATGTATTGGAATATGGTGCTCGACGAAACCGGGAAGAGCCAATGGGGCTGGAAGCAGAATTCGAGGGTCAGCATCGAAAAAGCTTCGGGGAAAGTGACCTATCATCCGGAGTATTACCTGATGAAACACCTGAGTTGGTTTGTTGCTCCTGGCTCGAAGTTTATTCCGGTAAGTAACAATAGTAATTGCCTGGCATTTCTGAATGATAAACAATTGGTGATTTTTTATTTTAATGCGGCTGAAACAGAGAAAGAATCAGGATTTAGAGTTGGAGAAAAGTCTTTCTCGGTTAAGATGAAACCAAAATCGTTCAACACATTCCGGATGGCTATTTGATTTTGTGGTCAGAAAATATTGGAGCGTCAGAAGGCATTTTAGATTGCTTGTTTTCTGCCGTTTTTTGTGCCGCAATGGAAAGAAAAAAGGCCGGAACTTTCGGAACCGGCCTCTGCATTGTGAAAATATTTTCTCAGACACGTTTTTCTTTGATACGTGCTTTTTTACCAGTGAGAGAACGTAAATAATACAGTTTAGCTCTGCGAACCATACCTCTTTTGTTCACTTCGATGAGGTCGATAAATGGTGAATAAAGAGGAAAAATTCTTTCAACACCAACGTTTCCCGACATTTTGCGAACGGTAAAGGTTTTGGTCATTCCAGTACCTTTAACCTGGATAACTACGCCACGGTAGTTCTGGATACGCTCTTTGTTACCTTCTTTAATTTTGTAGTGAACGGTAATGGTATCGCCTGCTTTAAATTGCGGTTGCTCTTTTACCTCAACTGCAAATGCGCTTTCTGCTACTTTAATTAAATCAATCATCTTTTTATGTTTTAGTGGCAATATTACATCAAATCAATGAGTAAGAGATTGCGAAAATGTGGCGCAAAAATAATAAAATTTTCCACGCCGCAAATATTTGAACCGTTGTTTTTTATAATTGATGAATGTTAAGAGCCTTATTGATTGCCCAATCACAGAACAATTCATAATTCAAAACTCATCATTCATCATTTTTAATGAGCTGCTGCACCTTTCATTTTTAGATGATCGCCGGTTTGATCAACAATCACTTTCTTCCACCAGTCCGGGTATCCGGGTTGATCGGGATTGGCAGGCATTCCGGTTTCAGTACGCTCGAACACACCGTCTTTTTCTTTCTTGATATTTCCGTCCATATATTTTACAAACAAATATTGCGAAAGTTTCTTCCATTCTTTGGTCATGCCATTGGCTTGATTCACTGAATAATCAGTCAGGAAATCAATCGTTTCGCTTTTCTTTCCTGCATTCCAAAGGTTTTGGGCTGCCATGTCGACGCTTGGCGTATAGGCAACAAATTTGCTTTCGAGGCTTTTCTGCACCTTCTGGATGTCAGGAATCATCGAATCGTAGCGAAGATATGCGAAGTTCGAAACGACATTAAATGTCCAGAAAGCCGATGTTTCGGAGAAAGTGAGCATATCTCCGTTTCCAACCTTGAAACATTCGGGAATCTCGTTGATTCCGCAATACATCGGAACATAGCAAGTGCTGTAAGTATCGTCAACGCCAAACCAAATGATGCCTCCAATCG
The DNA here is from genome assembly GCA_023393265.1 of Bacteroidota bacterium. Lineage (GTDB taxonomy): Bacteria > Bacteroidota > Bacteroidia > Bacteroidales > Prolixibacteraceae > Aquipluma. The sequence goes on from JAEWME010000165.1 coordinate 1,818, forward strand.
GGTTGGGCAACCACGAACGCGACTGGGCAACAAACGAGAATCCGGTTTGCTGGGTCGAAATGGCCCGTTCGTTCACATAGCTGGCCGAGTCAACCTTGAAAGTCAGCGGACGCCAGCGGTAAGGCAATTTGTACGGACCGGCACCAATGTCCTGGGTCATATCCATTGCTGTTCCTTCGTAGTGGTCGCGCATCATGCCCATCACATCTTGAACCGACAATTTTTTATCGGGTTTCACCCACAAAGGCATGCGGTTGGTCGGGAAATTGTTTTCGCCACCATGCTGAATGTTTCCCATCACGTAGCTCTCGTATTGTTTCATTCCTGAAAATACTTTGTTGAACCCGGCATAAACGCGGGCGTCGCTGAAGCGGGCACCACTGAAATCAACCGGGGCATAAACGTCGGAGAAACTAAAATCTTTATTTTTTCCATCAAACCAGCCTTTTTCGCGGGCAAATGAAACAACGTCTTTGGCGAACACGCAGTTATCCGGATCGTCCATCGGGAAAGTGGTGATGCGGGCCTGGTTGGCGTGACCGCAGATGTAACCATCCGGTACGCGGCGGGCAACCCAAACTGAACCTTTTTCGCCTTCGCCTTTACCAATCATCTCCATGATCCAGACTTCATTCGGATCCGAAATCGAAAATGATTCGCCTTCGCTGGCATAACCATATTTTTCGGTCAGGCTGGTCATTACTTCGATGGCCTCGCGCGCTGTTTTGGCCCGCTGTAGTGCCACATAAATCAGGCTACCGTAATCCATAATGGCACCCGACTGTTTGAAAAGCTCTTCTCTGCCTCCGTAAGTTGTCTCACCAATGGCAACCTGGTATTCGTTCATATTACCAATCACACTGTAAGTATGTGATGGCTGCGGAATGCGGCCCAGAAACTTACCGGTGTCCCACTCGTAAATGTCGCGCATGGCACCATCGGGATAATCCTGCGCCGGCTGGTAATACAATTCGCCGTACAAAGTGTGCGAATCGGCTGCATAAGTAATCATGGTTGATCCGTCAACGGTTGCACCCTTCGAGATCAGGAAATTGGTACATCCCAGCGAAACCTGGATACTGCCCCATGCTGCCAGCGTGGACAGCAAAGCAATACGCTGAATTCTTTTTATCATGTTCATTAATTTGTATTTGAATAAGCGACTTCCGGCAAATATAATCAATCTGAGGTTTTATATGCTTGCCCGGCATTTTAAGCTGCCAAAGAAGCCTGAAAATAAGCAGATGAACCATGAGAAAGCTCAGAAAAAAGTTTTCAGTCTCAGTTTTCAGTCTCAGTAAAAATTAAGTGTTCAGTCTCAGTTGCCAGTCGCAGGAGATTACACCGATTTTCTGGTTTACAGTTTATCCTGCATATCATGCAACTTGTCGGAAAATTATTTTAAATTGGTTTTGCAAAGGTTTATTTTGGCTAAACCTTTAAATGACCTGATTATGAAACGAATTGTATTGTTATAAAAGATTTCTCAATTTTTTAGTTCTGTCAAGCATTTGAAAATTGGATGGAAAATTATTTTGATTTTGCAATTCCAACCGCCAGGCAAATCCATCCCGCGACGAACGACAATCCTCCGATCGGTGTAATTGCGCCAAGAACTTTAACTCCTGAAATGGCCAGTGTATACAAACTTCCGGAGAAAACAATAATTCCGGTAACCAGCAGAATTGTCGACCAGCGAATCCATTTCGAGTCGAATTTTGTTGAGATAACTCCAATAAGCAGCAAGCCTAAGGCATGATAAAACTGGTATTCGACACCCGTTTTATAGATTGCCAGCATATCAGGTGAAAGCACATTTTTTAGACCGTGCGCGCCAAAAGCACCGAGCAGAACAGCAAGTGCCATAAAAATGGCGCCGAAGATCAATGTTGTTCGAGTTTTCATGATTCAATTTTAAAGAGGCCATCTAAAAATTCACTGTTACTGTCATCCTGAACTTGTTTCAGGATCCCTAAGCATTTCCATCGGATCCCGAAATAAATTCGGGATGACCCTGCTCCCAAACAATTTGAACTTTTAGACACCCTTTAAACAAACGACTAGTGTCAAGGTTCCGGAAATAAAAAATCCCGAAATAAATTTTTCAGGGACTTTTTACTTGATATTTTTTTCCTTGGTTAGTCAAGCTTGTGGATTACTAATCCTGAACGAAGTTTTGGCTCAAACCAGGTTGTTTTTGGCGGCATGATGTTTCCCGAATCAGCGATGTTGATCAACTGCTGCATCGAAACAGGGAATAGTGCAAAAGCAATTTTCATTTCACCGCTGTCGACCCGCTTTTTAAGTTCGCCCAAACCGCGGATACCGCCCACGAAATCGATTCGGGTGGAAGTGCGCAGGTCGGCAATGCCGAGAATCTTGTCAAGGACTAAATTCGAAAGGATGGTTACATCCAGTACGCCAATCGGGTCGCTGTCGTTGTAGGTTCCGGTTTTGGCGTTCAGCCTGTACCAGTTTCCGGCGAGGTACATACTGAATTCGTGTAGTTTACCAGGTTTGTATATTTCGGTTCCTGCTTTCTCCACATCGAAACTTTCGGCCAGTTTTTCGAGTAATTCAGTTTCCGACAGACCGTTCAGGTCTTTTACCACGCGGTTGTAATCGATAATCTGCAATTGGTTGTCAGGAAAATGAACAGCCATAAAAAAGTTGTATTCCTCGTTGCCGGTATGGTCCGGGTTTTGGCTTTTCTTTTCAAGTCCGATGCGGGCGGCAGCGGCTGTACGGTGGTGTCCGTCGGCCACGTAAGTTGCCGGTACTTTGGTGGCAAACAGTTCTTCTATTTTTCGGTTGGTTACCGGGTCGCCAATGGTCCAGAAATGATGTCCAAAACCGTCTTCAGCCACAAAATCGTAATCGGCAGCCTGGTTGTTAACAATCGAACTGACGATGGCATCAATTTCAGGAACAGCGCGGTACGAAAAGAATACCGGTTCGATGTTGGCATTCAGGTAGCGGGTCAGTATCATGCGGTCCTCTTCTTTGTCAGGACGGGTTAACTCGTGCTTTTTGATGATCCCCTGGTTGTAATCTTCGCAGGCAGCAGCGCCAACGATTCCATACTGAGTGCGGCCGTTCATCGTTTGGGCGTAGATGTAAAACCGGGCCTCTTCGTCCTGATTCAGCCAGCCTTTCTGCTGAAACTTCTCAAAGTTTTCAACCGACTTAAGGTACACTGTTTCTGAGTGGATGTCGGTTCCGGCAGGGCAATCGATTTCGGCCCGGGTGATGTGCAACAATGAGCAATCTTTGCCGTCAGCCATTTTCGCCGCTTCAGTGCTGTTCATTACGTCGTAGGGCAGGCAAGCCAGGTTGGCTGCAATTTCGTGTGGCGGACGGAGTCCTTTGAATGGTTTTACAATAGCCATAAAGTTGTGTTTATTCGTTTTAATTTTCTTTTTTCAAATACTTGTGATAAGCTACAAAAGCGTAGCTGCGTATGATCACTTTTCTTCCGACCGGTTTTTTCGATGCCCTCGCCCATGGTGTGATCAAGGCCGCGATGCCTGCTGTAATCAGCGCTTTCACCGGGTTCATGTGAATGGACAATACCCATACAAATAAATAGATGAGGTCAAAAATGATCAAAAAAATGAAAAAATTGAAAAACAGGATTTTAAATTTGAGGTTCATGATAAAACTTATTCTATCTCGATGTTGTATTTTTCAAGCAAACCTGCCAGTCCGGAACTGGAAAACTTTGCTTTTTTGATGAAGTTATTTTCCGGATCAATTGAATAATTCAAGGCGTTCCTGAAATCGGCCTTTTCGAGCCTGGTGTTGCTGAAGACAGCATGGGCCAGGTCGCAGTCGTCGAAAACCGAACCCGAAAGATCGGAATCCGAGAAATCGGCTTCTTTGATTGAGCACTCCCTGAATTTAGTTTGCCTGATTTTTTTCTTGATGAACGAGGCATAGTCGAGCACACTTTTTCGGAAACTGACAGCAAAAAGCATGTCGGAGCAACGGTCGAAATTTACACCAACCAGCTTGCATCCTTCGAACGACGCATCTTTCATTCCTGTATTTTGGAATTTTACCATCGAGAAATTGCATTCATCAAACCGGCAATTCACAAAATCAGAATCTGTAAGGTCGGCTTTCGAAAAGTCGCAATTCTGAAAAGTACAATTATTAAACTCGGTCTGTGTCAGCTTCTTTTCTGAATAACTGATTCCTGCAAACTGCTGATCGTCAAACCACTGATTGATCATTATCGATTTTATTAGTTAACCATGAATGTCCGGTCGCCTTTTTCGAGATAGGAAACTACCTGTTCGGCTGCTGCAACTCCGGCATTGATGTTGGCTTCTGCTGTTTCGGCGCCTTGTTTTTTCGGTGTCGAATAGTATCGAAGCGCATAGTTCTCTGCCAATTCTGCATGACATTCAGGAGCAATGTCGGTCACATATTTGAAGTCGGGCCTGTCTTCGAACATTTTTTTCAGGCCTTCTTCGTCGATTATTTCTTTGCGGGCGGTGTTTACCAATGTTCCGCCTTTTGGCATCAGGCTCAGCAAACCAAGCCCGATCGATTTTTTTGTTTCGGCATTGGCCGGAATATGGAGCGAAACATAATCGCTTTTTTCGAATATTTCTTCCACTGATGCGGCAACTAAAACATCGTATGTTTCCATCCCTATTTTGGTAATACATGGGTCGAGCGCCAGTACTTTCATGCCCAGCGCCTGGGCCACTTTGGCAACCCGTCTGCCGATGTATCCGCATCCATAAATGCCCAAGGTTTTTCCTTTTAGTTCGGTTCCCGAAACGCCTTTAAACTGTCCGCGCGCCATGAAAATCATCATCCCGATAGCCAGTTCGGCTACCGCGTTCGAATTTTGTCCGGGTGTGTTCATGGCCACAATGCCACGCTCTTTGCAGACCGTGAGGTCAAGGTTATCGAATCCCGATCCGGCGCGCACAACAACTTTTAGCTCGCTGGCGGCATCAACCACTTCGCGGTCGACAATATCGCTTCGCACAATCAGCCCGTGAACATCTTTTACCGCGTCGAGCAAATCAGCCTTCGAGGTGTATTTTTCGAGCAGTTTTACTTCGTATCCTGCATTCCCGATTATTTCGGAAATTTGTTTTACCGCCGCCGGAGCAAACGGTTTTTCAGTAGCTATCAATACCCTTCTCATAGTTATTATTTTACCCCATTAAAGAAGAAAAGCAGAACCCCCATTCTGCTCTTCTCTTTTAGTAGATTATCCGAGTTTTTGTTTTTCGAATTCTTTCATCGCATCAACCAGTGCAATTACACTTTCTCTCGGGAGTGCATTGTAGGTCGAAGCGCGATAGCCGCCAACAGAACGGTGTCCTTCCAGTCCGAGCATACCAAGCGACTTGGCATAAGCCAGGAATTCGGGCTCCCACGATTTGTATTCGTCGTTCATTACAAAGCAGATGTTCATCAGCGAACGGTCGTTCACATCAGGAATATTGGCTTTGAACAATTTGTTGCGGTCGATTTCGTCGTAAAGGATGGCAGCCTTTTCGATGTTTTTCTTTTGCATCACTTCTACACCGCCCATTTCTTTCAGCCATTTCAGTGTTTGAAGAGCTGCAAAAATTGGCACAACCGGAGGCGTATTGAACATCGATTCGTTTTCGATGTGTGTTTTGTAATTCAGCATGGTTGGTATTTTGCGGCTCACTTTTCCAAGCGCATCTTCGCGAACGATTACGAAAGCCACACCAGCAGGAGCAAGGTTTTTTTGCGCACCGCCATAAATCACCGAGTATCTCGATACGTCAACCGGGCGGCTGAGGATGTCAGACGACATGTCGGCCACGAGCGGTACATTGCAGTCGATGTCAGCATGAAGCTGAGTTCCGAAAATGGTGTTGTTTGAAGTCACATGGAAATAGTCCACATCTTCAGGAACGGTGTATCCTTTCGGAATGTAGTTGTATGTTTTATCTTTTGAAGAAGCCACTTCAATAACTTCGCCGAAAAATTTAGCTTCTTTCTGTGCTTTGTCGGCCCAGGTTCCGGTATTCAGGTATGCTGCTTTTGTTTCGAGCAGGTTGTAAGGAACCATCATGAATTGGGAGCTTGCGCCGCCACCTAAAAAAAGAACATGGTAACCGGAAGGAATGTCGAGCAAATCCTTAAACAGTTGCTGTGCTTCCTGGCTGACTGCCACAAATTCCTTGCTGCGGTGCGAGATTTCCATCAGCGAAAGTCCCGTTCCGGCAAAGTCGATAAGTGCTTCAGCAGTTTTTTGGATGGTGTATTGCGGCAAAATTGAGGGGCCCGCATAAAAATTATGCTTCTTCATTGTAATTTGATTATGGGTTAATAACTATCTACACTTTAATTTTTTGCAGATAATGATTCAAAATAAATGATTATCTGTATGGTTATGCCTGAGTTTAGTCAGGAGCTGAATTCCAAATACAAGTTATAAAACATCCAATGAATATGCTTCAAAATTCGAATAAAAAATCGAAGCGGCAATTTAACCGAACCTTAATTTTTAAACTTTTCACGTTTTCTTATTGACAAAAGTCAAATCTCCGGAAGTGGTTTTTTTGCCCTCCTGAAAAAACTCTTTATTCGCCTGATACGTCTACCAGTTTGTCGTCGCGAAAAAGTGGCACAACCCGCGTTTGATCTGCCGTAAGGCAATATTCAATGCAGTCGTCGAGTCCTTTTGAGGCCAGCCTAGTTTTTTGTGCAGATTTTTCAATGTACCTTACCAAATCAGTTTGGGCCATGTTCCAGAGATCGACAGAGGCGGTGACAGCGTCACAAATACTTTCGAACTTATCCGATTCGAGCAGTTTTTCGGCCAAAGCGCCTGCAAAAACAGTGTCTTCAAGCGAGAAACGGTCTTTCCACGACGAGCAGAATATGAGCACAGGAGCCTCCTGTTTGATTAGCCATTCGGCCAGCGAGCAAATATTCAGGAAAGAACCAATAACAACTGCTTTCGAATGGGCAGCCATGTGGATGCAGCGCGTTCCGTTGGTTGTTGAGTAGGCAATTTCTTTGTCTTTCACAATTTCGGGCCTGAAATTGAACGGTGAGTTGCCAAAGTCGGCAAAATCGAGCACATAGCCGTCGCGCTCCGAAGCCACCATGTAGCCTTTTTGTTTCATGAGGCGGGCTTCCTCAACTGTTGCAACAGGAATCAGGCTTTTAACGCCGTTGTGAAGAGCGGCGCAAATTGAAGAAGTAGCGCGTAAAATATCAGCGATTACCACAATGTTTTCATCATCGGCGTGTTTGTCGTAAATAGCGGGGGACAAACAAACCTCCAGCCGGTGTTTGTTCTTTTCCATTTTTCATGTAAAACGGCAAATATAACGAAAGTAGGCACCCAAACTGGTTTTGCCGGATGAGAATGCCGTTTTTAAAGCGAATGTAAAATCGGATTTTCGATGGTGACGGAGATTTTTATGCCGGAAACAGCTTTCAGTAGTTCCTGATTGTTTAATAGAGTTCAGCTTCCAGAATATCCTTCAGGTCCATGAGGTTACTTTCAAGAATCAACATATTTTGAATGAAAAAATTGAAAATATCGGGCCATTGATTTTGGCGGTGAAAATCGACATCTTTCATCACGACGCTGATTCTGCATACTTCCTGCCCGCCTTCGCGCACGTGGCAAATATCCCAGTCGAGCGGCTGGTTGAACCCATCTTCAATAAATTTCCGGTATTTCAGAAGTGTTTCAAATATTTCGAGCCGTCGCTCTTCCTTTCGGCTGTTGACCTCGATCATCACCAGCGCCTCTGTCCGGGAAACATCAAATTTGAGATCGATACCTGACATGCCGGTATCGTACAAAACCCATTTTTTCTTTTTGTACCTCAACTCCGGAACAATTTCGCAGCGCCGCGCAAATACGATCCAAAATTCTTTCCGTAGTATTTTTGCTTCTTCTTTGCTGTACATGTGCCTGGTGTAACTTTCAGGAGGTAAAAAGTAAATTGGACTGATTTGATTCTCATGAAAAAGCCGGTTCCTTTTCAGAAACCGGCTTCTATTTAAAAGCTGTTGAGCTTATTTTTTTCTGATCACTTTTTTGTATCCGTAGATAGCTGAAGCGCCCAGTTCTTCTTCGATGCGGAGCAACTGGTTGTATTTAGCCATACGGTCTGAACGGCTCAAAGAACCTGTTTTGATC
>JAEWME010000355.1 GCA_023393265.1 Bacteroidota bacterium
TCCTTATGCATTTGCTAATCTGTTAATGAATAGCGAAAATGCAAATTGAAATCCGTTTAATCGGTAAAAGCCTGTAACAAACTAAATCTCAAATATTTCAAAGAACATTATTGGATTTTAATGGGACAGCAATGCCTTGTAATATGGAAGCACTCTTCGGAAAAACACTCGACGAACTGACCCAGGTAGCCATTGAACTTGGTTTGCCCAAATTTACGGGCAAGCAAATGGCCGAATGGCTTTACCAGAAGGAGGTTCATTCGATTGAAGAGATGACCAACCTCTCCAAAAAGGCACGCGAGTTACTTGCCGAACATTTCGAATTCGGGCTGATTGATTCTACCCGAGTACAGGAAAGCATGGACGGAACCAAGAAATACCTGTTCCCGACGGCACATGGCAAATTTATTGAAACAGCCATGATTCCCGACGACGACCGAAAAACAGTTTGTGTGTCGTCGCAGGTGGGCTGCAAAATGGGCTGCCTGTTTTGCATGACGGCCAAACAAGGTTTCCAGGGACAACTTACAGCCGGTGAGATTGTGAACCAAATTCGCAATCTGCCCGAGCGCCACGAGGTGACAAACATTGTGTACATGGGCATGGGCGAACCTTTCGACAACCTTGAACAGGTACTAAAAAGCCTCGAAATACTCACTTCGGATTGGGGTTTTGCCATGAGTCCGCGGCGGATTACCGTCTCGACAATTGGTATTATTCCCGGAATGCTGACTGTTCTCGATCAATCGGAAGCACATTTGGCTGTAAGTTTACACACACCGTTCGACGAAGAGCGCAAACGACTCATGCCGGTGCAGGTGGCATATCCGATTGCCGATGTGGTGAAAGAAATTAAAAGCTGGGACTTTGGTCGCCAGCGCCGCGTCTCGTTCGAATACATTGTCTTTAAAGGACTGAACGACACGCCCCGACATGCGCAGGAACTGGTTAAAATCCTGAATGGTATAAAATGCCGCATCAACCTGATTCGCTTTCACCCGATTCCTGGCACACCACTCGAAGGAACCGATGAAGCCACTTTGCAGAAATTCAAGAATTTATTGAACGAAAAAGGTATTCTCACCACCATTCGCGCCAGCCGAGGTCAGGATATTTATGCGGCGTGTGGGTTGCTGAGTACGAAGGAACTACTAGCCAATCAATAATTTAAACTATTACTGGTTTTCTAATATGATTATTTGCTGAATTTGTTCGATAGTTTCGAAGTGCCAGCCAATCGCAGATGCCGGGATAAAAGTTAAAAAAAGCTTTTGTATAACTCCCAGTTTTTGATACCCGGTTTGCTCTTCCTTTCTATCCAGCAAACTGATTTTGTTCTTTACCTCAACCAATTCGCCCGACAACTGAACCTTCAACTCATCAATCTCATTTTCAGTTTTCAACTTTTCCTGAACCTCAAAATAGTTATTCAGAAAATCGATTTTCTTCTGGGCGTCTTCCAGCACACTTTTCCGGATATTGTCCTTGCTTTTTTTACTAAACCAGGCACCCAGCAAGGGTAAAAATGCCGCTAAAATGCTGGGTATAATTTTTTCCATAGTCCAAAAGATTGATTATTCTGATTAGCGTGTTTTAAATAGCATTCCGGATTTCAAGTTCCAAATCGATGAAAGCCTGACGCCATTTTGCGACTTCGTTCCGTGCACTTTCCAAAGTCGCAACGACTTCCTCATAGTTCGTATCCACCTCTCCAGCCAGACCCGACAAATTTTGCAACATGGTTCCAACCGAACGCGCGGCATTGGTTTCTCCGCCAATGTAATCGAACATTCGTTGCTGAATGGTTTCCGGGTTGCTAACCGACACATGGTTCAGCAACTGGTACAAACCTTTCTTTTCGAGGTTATAAGTTGCCTGCCTCAGCGAATCACACAACTGAAACTGGCGATACTTGTCTTCCCAACCGCGAAAATCGCCCAGTTCATAGATCATTCGGGCCGCTTTTTGCTTGTCACCAAACCGCAATTCAGCCACCACGGTCGTCAGGTGTTGTTTCAGGATCGTCAATGTCTCGTCGATCAACTCGGCAGTATCGGCGATGGCATCGCGCATCTCTTTCCGATGATTTTCGGGAATCTGCATAGCCGTTTTAACGCCCGAAAACAAATCCTTTAATATCCCGAATACTTCACTAAACCCTTCTACTATTGCTGGCATATTTCTACTTATTACGGATTAAAATTTCTATTTCAGCCACAATTCAATCGTTCCTTCCCTGGTTTGCGCACCGAGCCTGAATGTGGGCGCAAGTTTGGCCTCCACTCCTTCGCTTTTCAGCATATTTTGCAATACAATCGCCGATGCTTCGTCGGATTGCCGGAAATACCGGATTTCATTGTTTCTCATTTTTTGTGCAGCCTCGACCACCTCAATGCCCGGCGCTTTGTATCCCAATCCCACAATTTTTCCGATGAGATTTTTGGCGAAACTACGCTGATCTTCACTTCCAATTTGAACATAGACGACCGGAACAACGGTACTGTTTGGCAAAACGATTGGCTGACTGATAATCCGTTGTGTCTCCCTCACCGTTTGTTCGGCCTGTTGTTTCTCTCGCTTTTGCGACTCGCTGAGTTGCGTGGAATCGCGATCTGCCAGTTCCTTCAGTTTGACCTGGGCAATGGAATCCTTTTTCAGAAACTCACGGTACTCTGCATTCACTTCCCGGTAGTATTTTTCCCAGCCGTCGCGAAGCTTTTCAGAAGGCGTAACTTTCGAGAAAAACTGCGCCAGCATTCGTTTTTTCACCGGATCGTTGTTCAGGATAATCAGTTCAGTTGCGTACTTATCGTACTGCTGAATTTCCTGAAGCCCGGCAGCGCGATCTTTAAAGCCCCAATCGATGATGGTCGTCATCACAACCAAAGCCACACTCCCGATCAGCCACTTGATCAGTTCGACTCTGTATTTATATTTCTCAAACGAGAGATTCTGGTCACTGTCCATTTTTACTTGAAGTATTTCATCACAAAATTGTAAGCGTTGTCGCCCATCATACGATCGACAATTTCTTCAGGATCGATCTTATTGAAAGCATTTTTCAGGTTTTTGCCATCGCACGACATATAATTATGGGCATGCATCAGCAGGTAATCTTCCAGTGTCGGAAAGTTCTCGGCAGTCCAAAAACCATTGATGGTATCGATCATTCCATCGTAATCGCTGCCAATGCTTTGGATGCCCCAGGCAAACAAACTCTGCGAATCGAGCAATTCGGCGATGTGCTGCATTTGGCGCCAAACCAGGAAACTGGAATAAAACAGCACTTTGCGCCGTTCCAGCCCATGTGTCTTTTTTAGCTGAAAATCGCCATGAGCGGCAATTCGCCGTTCGTCGAGCTGCAAACCAAATAATCCGGAAGTCTGGCCAACACGTATAATTTCGTCGTCATATAAATTGATGTCGGAATTCAAGAATAAATGCCGGTCAGTCTCGCCTCCAATTACTGCACCATGACTCACAACAACCGGAATATCCTTCCCGGCATATTTGGTATCCAACAAATTGAAATATTCCAGCCTCGATGTACGGCTCATGTGCTTGATGTCGATCAGGATTCGCTTGTTCTCCGAGTCATCCAAAAGCCGGTCCACCACTTCCAGTCCGAGTGGCGTGAAACCAGTATTCATCATGTAACTTTGATCGACTGCCGCCTTTACTTTTCCGGTCAGGCTTTCAGCATGCCCACAGAACTCGTTAAAGAAATGATGGGCCAGCGTGATAAAAATCGGACGGTGCTCCCAGTTTTTCACTTTTTCAACATTGCCCAGCACATCGTTATGATTGGCGGGATTTTTCTGCGGATGAATGCCGGTGCCAAACGAATGTGCCCCTTCAATAGTGAGAATCACCGAAATGGCATTCGACTTTTCATCATCATTGGCGTCAGAGTTCAAGGTATTGGAAACATCTGTGGCATTTCGGGCAAGTTTATAATGATAATCAGCACGGTCGGCCAAAGTCATAATCTGGCCATCCAACTGTTTCAGATAGTTGTATTCATTTTCCAAATCAGGAAAATAATTTTCCACCGACTGCACAAAATTGATTCGGTCGCGTCCTACTGAGGTAATAAAGTTCAGGAGCAAATCGGAGAATTCTCCCGCTCCCAGCTTATTGTCAAAAAAACCGCGCTCCATCGGATAAAGCGAAGCAAAGACAATCCCGGCATTTCCAAACCCGTTGGCAGACATACTACTTTGCCTGTATTTGACAAGTCCGCCCAGCAGGTCGATCAGTTTTTCGAACATATTGGGCGGGTCGTAATACCACACCGAACTTTTTGCACGCAGGTTTTTACTATTCACTTTCTCCGGGAAACTGTGTCCGTACGCCTTCAATGTAGGATGGCAATGAATGTCGGCAAAAAATTTCATGACAGGTTATTTTAAAAGTTTCAATTCCCTCAGCGGATCTTCAATCAACTTATCCCATCGTTTGGCAAACCATTTTTTATTCAGGAGAACTTTGTCGACTACGATATTGAAAGCCTTCTCGGAGGCCCAGTTGTCGGTCATTTTATCGATGTAAACATCCAGAATCCGCTCGAAGCGGGAATAAGCCATTTCGCGTAGTTCTTCAAGCTGATCGGGATAAATACGCGGCCATACCGGGTATTCCGGAGCAGGCAAAATCTGGAAGTTCCCGTCTTTTGCTGTCGGAGGCAACACCGGTATGATCTGCATCGACCATTCGCGTTTTCCATCCGCATCCGGCAAATCGTTCAACCATCCGGCCTTTTTGTATTTCTCCTGAAGAACCGGATCCTGCACATATTCCATAATTGGGTTAGTCAGTGGCAAGCTGAAATATTTCTGCAAAAAGTCGTAGCAGTTCCGGCGGCCAAGTTCATAATCGTGATTGCGGAAAGCATTCGAGATAAACCCGCCAAAAGCGCCCAGAATTGAAGAAGCCAATGGCGTAGACGCAGGCACGTAGCTCCCGTCGATTAACTCATACCTGGAAGGAGAAACCAGGAAGCGCGAATAAACCGATGGGTCGAGCGCTGCATACAGCAAATCCTGGTTGAACAGCGCCTGGTTGCGGAGCGAGCCAAACAAATCGCCCACCAACTGGCTTACTTCAGGAATTTTACTGATGATATTGCCCGAAACGCCGGGCGGATCAGACGGGAACGGGTCGATCATGATGACACCCGATTTGGCCTCGCTGCCTCTGGTCGGATTGCGCCAATAACCCTGATTGAGTGCAAGTCTCCGCCGAACCAGTTCGAAAGGTTCATTGTTCATCACACCACCATCGACATACTGAAAGTCGATCAGATCGGGCGTTCCATCAGTCCAGCTTACGTTGATATACTGAGGTTCCGGTTTTTTACCGGGTTGCATCTGGTAACCAAAATACCATTCGCGCATGTCGTATTCCACTTTTCGGCGCTGGATCGTCCGCGGTTTCAAACCAAACGGGAATGCTCCGGAAGCCACACACGCCCACACCAATTCCGACCACTCCCGAACATTGGCCGCCGAACTTTTCGCCCGCGGGTTCAGCAACGTGCTGTCAGGCGGCACAACGGCATCGGTTCCGGGTTTAATTAGCGTGAAACGTTTGTAGTCGGCAAAATTCCGGATAAACTGGTTGGAAGAAGAGTTGCCCGAAAAAGAAAGATCATAGGGAATTCCTTCGAGGTTAGTCAGCGTCAGGTAAGTATCAACCTGATCGGCCACATAAGCAGGCCACGGGAAGGCCGGATCGTGTACAAAATTGGTAATGTCGGCGGCAATTTTATCGATAACGCCTACATTGAAAAAAGCATAAATGGGCGAATTGGTGCTTCGGATGTCGCTCGTGCCAAGCATAGGTTTCAGGTCGACCTGATTGACCCAGGTATCGTACAGGCGACCAAATTTACCTTCGGCCAGACAAACCGCCAGCAAAGCTGTGCACATCGCCCCAGCTGAAGCGCCCGAAAGCGCCTCAATACAAATTTCGTGTTGCGGCATTTCTTCAGGCGAAATAGTTACCACTGTTCCCGATTCATTGGTGAAAGTAAAGCCTTTCGACTTGTATTCGTACCACTTGTCGATGATTTCAAAAAATTGCGTCAGCATCCCGGCGGTGTACGCTCCTGCCGAAACAGCCCCGGCCATGCTCAGCCCAATGTGATAAGTTTGTTTTCCCATATTGTGTTTCTACAAATAGTTTGCTTCTTAATTTTTCACTGTTTATTAATTGCATATCCCCATTCATTCAAAAATACAAATACCCTCCCCCAGGTATCAATAGCACGAAAGTGCCATCGGGCAGGCACTCCAAAGAAAGATCATGAAACAAAGATTTAATATTTCAGGAGGTTACTTAATTGATAATTTGGGAATTAAAAAAGCAGGGAACACTTTTTTGAACGAACCGTCATTTTCACATTACCCCATGACAAAAAGGGAAAACAACATTTTACAGGGGGGTTATGGCGAAGATTTCTCGCCAGGGGTGAAAAGCCCCAACAGAAACGAAAACCCTTTGCCGAAACCTGAGGCAACGGACGGGGATGAATTTATCCGTTTCCTGAACCATTGTTTGGTGGATCCGTCCGGAAAACAGTTTTTCTGTCTTCACGAATACTGTAGCGACCTGTACAGTTGTTTTAGACAAGAGATTTTACTTGAATACATAAGCTTTCATTCCCTGCTCTATCACCCCATCGACCGCGAAACATGGTGCCGCCAAATTTATCCGGATATCCTTCATTTTTCTGCAGGCATTCCTGAAAATCAACTCGATCAGTTCAGGGTAACTTTCAATCATCGCTACATCAGCAAAACCGGCGCTGTGTCTCAATTTAAGCACGAGGGAACCCTTTATTCCGACGAGCATAAAAAACTAGCGCTTAACCTGAAAATTTTCAACGAGATTGGCGATTTAAAAACAGACGACTCGATGGTCCTGACCATTTCGAGATATTCAGTAAAAACAGGCTACGAGAAAGTTTTTACCCGTACTTATTCCGACTTTGAAAGCTCACCGCTCAGTCAGCGCGAAATTGAAATTGTGCAGCTTTGCCGCGAAGGACTCAGCAGTAAAATGATTGCAGACAAGCTTGGATTGAGTATTCATACGGTGAAAAACCACAAGCGCAACATCATGGAAAAAACGCACACCCACAACATTACCGAACTGATTCATGTTTGCAGCCGAAACCGGTGGCTGTAAAACCATCGCCGAAACGCTCCAAAAGTTAAGCCGCCTTGTTTCAAAAGACAATAAAGTCTTATTTTTGCTGCTCACCATCGATATTCAGAAATGAAACAAGTACTCTTTGTCTGCCTCGGTAATATTTGCCGAAGCCCCAGCGCCGAAGCAGTTTTCAACGCTTACATCAAAAAATATGGTCTCGAAAAACAAATAAGCTGCGACTCGGCAGGAACGGCAGCTTACCACGAAGGAGAACAGGCCGACTACCGGATGAAACAATTCGCCTCGAAAAGAGGGTATAACCTAACTAGCATTTCAAGACCAGTCAGGCCAGAAGTTGACTTTGACCGATTCGACTACATCATCGGGATGGACCAGCAGAATGTAAAAAACCTGAAGGCAATGGCCAGAGGAGATAAAGACCGAAGCAAGGTTTTACTGATGACAGATTTTTGCGTCGAAGGGAGCCACAATTCAGTGCCCGACCCGTATTATGGCGGAGCTTCAGGATTTGAACTAGTGCTCGATATATTAGAAGACACCTGCGAAGGATTGATTAAGCAAATTCAGAAAGATCTGTAAAACCAGTTGCAAGTTTCCATCTGCCGACTCGAAACCAAACAAACTGAGACTGTAAACTTGCTAAACGCCCATTGCTGCATCGAGAATACGCTCTACATGAATTTTCGTTGTGTTCATCAATTCGATGTCTTCCATGTCGCTGGTCTTCAAAATAAGCGGCAACTCAGTTCCGCCAAGGATCAACCCCTCGATCTGGCCTTCACTGTACATGCGGGC
>JAEWME010000197.1 GCA_023393265.1 Bacteroidota bacterium
CATTACACGTACAAACAGCGCGCAGAACAAGCCTCGCCAGATTTGTGATATTCAGCCCAACCAGTCATTTGCATGGCCTGCCAACGGTGTTGAACTGAACGGCAGGGTATACCTGAATTGCGGCGAAGGAAACGGATTATCTGCCGAAGGTCAGTCGATCTACGAAATATGGCCTGCCCAGGGAAGTGTCTGGAATTCTGTTCGCCATCTGATTCCGTCGATTAGCTCATATAGCAAAATTACGTATGCCTCCGGAATGGTCAAGGCCGACGATGGGTATGTGTATGTTTACGGTGCTAAAGTAGACCTCACTCAATACAAATTATATGTTGCTAGGTTTTCTCAGGATGATCCGCTCAATAGCTGGACTTTCTGGAATGGGAGTACCTGGACTAATAATCCACCGGCAAATGATAACGAATTGAATTCGGCAAAGATTTTCGAGGGACAAGGCGCTTCGGTGGCTGTTTCTTATGTCAATGGAAAATATATCGTGATGTCTCTAGATCAGGGTTTCTGGGAAACGACAGAGCATTTTATCCGCATCTCAACTTCCGATTCGCCAACTGGCGGGTTTTCTGCTCAGAAAAGGGTGTACGACATTTGCGAAAACATATACGGAACACAGGCAAAATATTATACGCCCAATATTCATCCGGTATTTACCAATGGCAGAAACGAATTGCTCGTTACCTACAGCCTCAATTACAATGCGAACGACAAGCAGGACATCACTGTAAACGAGAAAGGTGAAAAGATTGTCAACGGCGTGACAATTACAAATGGCGGATACATCGATCCATATTTCTATCGGGTAAAAGGGGTTCGAATCCCATACTCGTTATTAGGAATTCCTGAGGATGTTGTTTCCGGAATTGGTTCGGTGCTTTCTCCTAAACAAAAAGTGGATGTTTACCCGAATCCTGTGGATAAAATGCTTTATCTGAAATCGGATTTCGAGCTGTCAGGAAGCAGCTTCAGGATTTATAATGCTGGTGGTAAGTTGGTAAATTCAGGAATGCTGAAAGGTAATTCACTGAATGTTGCAGTACTTCCGGGTGGGATGTATCTGTTGAATGTCAATGGGCAGAATGGCAGTGCCGTGCAAAAATTTATTAAACGAAAAGGGAGTTGAGATTTCCTCTAACAATCTGATAAACAAGTTGAATATTATGAAATTTAAAATGCTTTATATTGTTGCACTGGCCTTTTTTGCAGGATGCAACAACTCCGCACCAAAGGATTCTTTTCCTGAGTGGGCAATCGGACCTTTTGAGCGGCCCGAAGGTGTAAATCCGATTATTACTCCGGAAGCAACAACTTTTTACTGTCCTTTAACCGGAGATACTATTCCCTGGGAGAACGGAGACACTTTTAATCCCGCAGCTACTGTAAAAAACGATACGATTTGTGTGTTGTATCGCGCTGAAGACCAGTCGGGACAAGGAATTGGCCAGCGTACTTCGCGCATCGGTTTTGCGCAGTCAGTTGATGGAACTACCATCGTAAAAAAATCTTGTGTTCCGGTGCTTTTCCCTGCGAAAGATTCACAGGAAGAACTCGAATGGCCCGGAGGATGCGAAGATCCGCGTGTGGCTGTAACCGAAGATGGCACTTATGTTATTTTATACACGCAATGGAACCGCAAACAGGCCAGATTAGCTGTCGCGCTTTCAAAAGACCTGATACACTGGGAAAAATTTGGTCCCGCATTTAAAAATGCTTTCAACGGAAAATTTGCCGACAGTTTCAGTAAATCCGCTTCTATTGTTACAACCTTGAAGGGAGGGCACCTCGTCATTACAAAAGTTAATGGCAAGTACCTTATGTATTGGGGAGAGAAAGCTGTGTATGCAGCTACATCCGAAGACCTGGTTAACTGGGAGCCTGTGGTTGATTCGAATCAGGAACTGATAGAACTGGCTGTTCCCCGAAAAGGATATTTTGACAGCGAACTAACCGAATGCGGGCCCCCGGCTATCCTGACCGGAAAAGGTATTGTGCTGATTTATAATGGGAAAAATAAATCAGGAGCTGATGGTGATAGTACTTACACAGCCAATGCTTATTGTGCAGGTCAGTTTTTATTCGACAGCAATGATCCATATAAAGTAATCGATCGGCTTAACACGCCATTCCTTGTACCTGAAGCTTCATTCGAAAAAAGCGGACAGTACCCGGCCGGGACTGTTTTCGTAGAAGGGCTGGTTTATCATCAAAACAAATGGTTCCTCTATTATGGCTGCGCCGACTCGCGGGTGGCTGTGGCTGTCAGCAACAAGAATGTTCAATTTTCAAATTAATAGAAATGAATTTCAAAAAAATTACTCTGGTTGTAGCCGCCTGTGCGCTATTTAATTTTTCTCAGGCACAGCAGACAATTCCTCCATTTAAAAAAGGCGAACGTGTCGTTTTTGTTGGAAACAGCATCACGCATGGCGGACATTATCATTCGTTTATCTGGCTCTATTATATGACAAGATTTCCGGATATGCCTGTTAATGTGATGAATGCAGGTGTTGGCGGAGATTCGGCATGGGATATTATCAAGCGCCTCGACAGCGATGTATTTGGTAAAAACCCAACGTACATGACCATGACATTTGGGATGAATGATGTTGGTTATTACGATTTTTATAAGCCTGAAGCACAAGAAATTGCTCAAAAACAGATTGAAAAATCACTGGCCAGTTACAAGTCTATTGAGAAAAAGATGCTGGATGCAAAGGGCGTAACGAAAGTATTGATCGGAGGCTCTCCTTATGACGAAACATCAAAAGTTCCTAATCAAATTTTCCCGACAAAGAATGCAGCCTTACTGAAAGTGAACGATTTTCAGCGTGCTTCGGCAAAGGAAAATGGATGGGGCTTTGTCGATTTTGCACGTCCAATGATGGCAATCGACCTGCGCGAACAACAAAAGGACACACTTTTTAATCTTGAAGGTGGCGATCGCATTCATCCCGATAACGATGGTCACATGGTGATGGCATACTTATTCCTGAAAGCTCAGGGGCTGGCAGGAAAAAAAGTGGCTGAAATGGACATTGATGCAAAGGGCAAAAAAGTGGAGCTTGCTGATAATTGCAAAATTTCGGGTTTGCAGGTTACTGGCAATGATCTCGAATTCAATTATCTGGCCAATGCACTTCCTTACCCTACCGATTCAATTGTAAGGGGTTGGGGTGCACATAAATCTCAGAAAGATGCACTGAAACTGATTTCTTTCACCAAAGAATTTAATCAGGAATTACTGAAAGTATCAGGTCTTACTAATGGAACTTATCAACTTAAGATCGACGGACAGAACATTGCTCAGTTTCCGGCATCAGAACTGGCCAGTGGTGTGAATATGGCTGAATTAGTCAATACACCGCAATATCAGCAGGCTACCAAAATTATGATTCTGAATGAAAACCGCCTCGAAATCGAAAGACGTTTGCGTGACTATGCCTGGATGGAATACTCTTTCCTTCATGATAAAGGGTTGTTATTTGCCGATAATCAGGCTTCGATTGATACCATCAAAGCCAATTGGTCCAATGTTTTTGTTCGCGGAAACTTTGGCGTTTATCAACAGGCACAGTATCCCGAAATCAGAAAAAACTGGCAGGACCAAATGGATGGCATGGTGAAAATGATTTACTCGATCAACAAGCCTGTTAACCACACCATAAAACTGATAAAAGTTCAATAATTACAGTTGCCGGAACAAATGATTTCGGCGAAAAGCTTAGCATGTCCGGATAATTCGGGCACTGCAATCAAAAGAAGATTCAGAATGATTTCAAAAATTAGGATCATAGGCATATTTATTTTGTCGGGACTTTGTGCCTGTACTTCAACCCAAAAACACCAGACTGAAACCAAAAACGATTATGCTGCGCTTGTCAATCCGTTTATAGGTGCAAGCACAAGCATTGGAGCAGCCGGAGTTTATCATGGGTTGGGTAAAACCTTTCCCGGTGCAACCACGCCTTTTGGTATGGTGCAGGTAAGTCCAAACACCATTACAGGTGGCGACAATGGTCCCGGATACAGCTACGAGCATACCTCTATCGAAGGTTTTGCAATGACACAACTGAGTGGCATTGGCTGGTTTGGGGACCTTGGTAATTTTCTGGTAATGCCAACCAGCGGCAAGCTAAAAACGAGCGCAGGTAAGCAGGATAATCCGGATGCGGGTTACCGTTCCCGTTATTCGAAAGATACTGAGCGGGCTTCTGCAGGTTACTATTCGGTTGTTTTGGCTGACTATCAGGTGAAAGCTGAAATGACTGCTACCACTCATTGCGGAATGCTGCGGTTTACATTTCCTCAGGAAGATACTTCGCGAATTCAGATTGACCTTGCCAGAAGGGTCGGCGGCACCTCGACTGAACAGGAAGTGACTGTGCTTGATGAGCATACAATCGCAGGGTGGATGAAATGTGTTCCTGAAGGTGGCGGATGGGGAAACGGAGATGGAAAATCTGATTATACCGTTTATTTCGTTGCCAAATTCGATAAGCCAATTAAAGAATTCGGAACCTGGAGTGCTGCAATTCCTGACGATTGGTCGCGCAAATTGGAAGATGTTACCAGCGATCGCTATCAGCAACTGGTTGCAAATGCTATCGTAGAGAGAAATATTCCCGGAACGAAAAAAGGAAAACACCTTGGTTTTTTTGTCGAGTTTCCAACCAAAAATCAGGAGCCGGTAATTCTGAAAACAGGAATCTCTTTTGTCAATATTGAAGGGGCAAAGGCAAATCTTGAAGCCGAGATTCCGGATTGGAATTTTAACAAAATCAGGAAGGATGCTAACGCTGACTGGAATAAAGCCCTCAATAAGATTGAAATAAAAGGCGGTACAAAAGATGAACAGACTGTTTTTTACACGGCTTTGTATCATACAATGATCGATCCGCGAACTTTTGAAGATGTCAATAACCTGTACATCGGTGGCGACAAAATGGTGCATCAATCTGAAAAATTCACCAAGCGAACGATTTTCAGCGGATGGGATGTATTCAGGAGCCAGTTTCCACTGCAAACCCTCATTAATCCAACTGTCGTCAATGATTTGCTGAACTCCCTGATCACCCTTTCCGATGAAACCGGAAGAGGTTATTTCGAGCGTTGGGAACTGATGAATGCTTACAGCGGTTGCATGATTGGCAATCCAGCTATTTCCGTATTGGCTGATGCATATATGAAGGGCATTCGCGATTATGATGTCAACAAGGCATACGCTATTGCACTCGCTACCTGCGAACGTAGCGGAAACGAAAAACTCGGTTTTTCCGTCAGAAGCGATCAGCCTGGCTCAGGAAGTTCAGGTTATGCAATCAACGAGTTTTCAATTTCAAACACACTGGAATTGAGCTACACCGAGTGGTGTATGGCGCAGTTGGCAAAAGCTGTGTATAAGGACGACGATTACCAGAAATATATGCAGCTTTCCCAAAGTTACCGCCATGTTTTCGATCCGGAAAAGGGATGGTTCCGTGCAAAAAACGAAGACGGAACATGGAAAGCCTGGCCGCCGCAGGGCAGATTGCAGGACGGATATGGAACAGTAGAAAGCAATCCATACCAACAGGGTTGGTTTGTTCCGCACGATGTTGAAGGAATGGTTGAACTGATGGGAGGCCGTGAAAAAACACTTGCCGACTTAACCAATTTCTTCGAAAAGGCTCCTGAAAACATGATGTGGAACGAGTTTTACAATCATGCCAACGAACCGGTGCATCATGCGCCATTCCTGTTCAATCGGTTGGGCGCTCCGTGGCTGACTCAGAAATGGTCGCGGCTGATTTGCGAACGCGCCTATAAAAATAAGGTGGAAGGGCTTGTCGGCAATGAAGACGTTGGTCAGATGTCGGCCTGGTATGTATTGGCATCCATTGGCTTACATCCGGTTTGTCCGGGCGACAATCGTTTCGAGATTACCAGCCCTGTCTTCGATGAAGTGACTATTCACCTTGATCCCAAATATGCTTCAGGAAAAACCTTTACCGTCATTGCTAAAAACAACGGCCCGAAAAACTACTACATCAGAAACGCGAAACTGAATGGGCAACCAATTGACCGTTGCTATCTCAGTTACGATGAGATTATTCAGGGAGGAACTCTTGAACTTGAAATGGGCGATACTCCAAACGAAAACTGGGGGCTCGCAAACTAGCAAATTACCAAAACGAATGAAAAAAATTGCATTACTCCTATTATTCAGTTTTGTCGCAGGGAAAATTCTTTGGGCAAGTGAGCCTGATTTACTGAAATATGTAAATACACTTCAGGGAACCAATTCCAACTGGGGTTACAGCCACGGAAATACATACCCAACTGTTGCCATGCCTTTCCCGATGCACGCATTCTCGCCTCAAACGGGTAAAAATGGCGATGGTTGGAAGTATCAGTACAGCGCTACAACCATCAGGGGATTTGAACAGGTACACCAGTGCAGTCCCTGGGTGAACGATTACGCCACTTTTTCGCTGATGCCGGTTGTCGGAAAACTTGTTGTAAACGAAGACGAACGTGCGAGTACTTTCCGGCACGATCAGGAAATTGCCAAACCCAACTACTACAAAGTTAAGTTCGATAATGGAATTATCGCGGAAATTGCTCCCGCCGAGCGAAGTGGACACATGCGGTTTACGTTCCCGGCCAAAGGTGATGCCTTTCTTGTTTTTGATGGCTATACCAAAACAAGTGCTGTTTCAATTGATCCCGAACACCGGAGAATTACAGGTTATGTGAGAAATGGCCTGCTCATTCCCGAAAATTTCAAATGCTACTTTGTGCTTGAATTCGATCAGCCGTTTAGAACATTCGGAACCTGGGAAAACAGGAGCAACTCTGTACAAAAAGATAACCGCACCGCTGAGGGAGAAGGGCAGGGGGCATATATTCAGTTTAAACCCGGCACGAAAGTTCAGGTGAAAATAGCCTCGTCCTACATTAGTCAGGAGCAAGCCCTGTTAACTTTTTCTCAGGAAGTTGGCAAGCACAAAAACTTCGATGAAACCAAAAACCTTTCAGGTCAAGCCTGGAATAGCCTCCTTAACAGGGTTTTGGTTGAAGGAGACAGCGAAGCCGATAAAGCAACTTTTTATTCCTGTCTTTTCAGGGCAAACCTTTTTTCGCATAAATTCTATGAAATAGATGCACAGGGAAATCCTTACTATTTCAGTCCGTACGACGGAAAAATTCACTCAGGCTACATGTATACCGACAATGGATTTTGGGATACTTTCAGGAGCCAGTTTCCATTGTCAAACATTCTGCATCCAACCATGCAGGGCCGTTATATGCAGTCGCTGCTCGACGCGCAGGAACAAAGCGGTTGGTTTCCAACCTGGTCGTGTCCGGGACCATCGGGAATCATGATCGGGAACCATGCCATTTCTTTGCTGGCAGATGCGTGGGCAAAAGGAATCCGAAATTTCGATCCGGAAAAAGCGCTGAAAGCATATTTTCACGAGATAACCAATGTTAGTCCGTGGCGTGGTTCGAGCGGGCGGGAAGCCTTTACCGAATATTTTCAGCTTGGTTACATTCCATATCCTGAAGTAGGTGAAGCAACTGCAAAAACACTTGAATATGCCTACGACGATTTTTGCGGTTACCAGTTGGCCAAATCGATCGGAAATAATTTTTACGAACAGATTTTCGGTAGACAGATGTTCAACTACAAAAACGTGTGGGACCCAACTGTTGGCTTTATGCGCGGTAGGGGCAAGGATGGGAACTGGCGCGAAAATTTCAGCCCTTTTGAATGGGGTGGTCCGTTTACGGAGGGAAACTCATTTCAGTATACCTGGTCGGTTTTTCACGATGTCAATGGATTGATTGATTTGATGGGCGGAGAGAAACCTTTTGTCGAAAAGCTTGACTCCCTTTTCTACGGAACAAATAAGTACGAAGTAGGCACCTACGGACAGGTCATTCATGAAATGTCGGAAATGCTTGATGCTAACATGGGTCAGTATGCGCATGGAAACCAGCCGGTTCAGCATGTCTCTTATCTCTACAGTTTTGCCCGTCAACCCTGGAAAACCCAGTACCGCATCCGCGAAGTAATGAGCAAGCTCTACAATGCCACCGAAAACGGGTATCCGGGAGATGAAGATCAGGGTGGGCTTTCGTCGTGGTATGTACTAAGCGCGCTGGGCATTTACAGCGTGTGCCCCGGCACCGACCAGTATGTGCTGGGAAGCCCGATGTTCCGAAAAGTCACAATCAGGATGGAGAATGGAAACGAGTTTGTGATTCAGGCTGATGGAAATGATGCCGGACATGTTTACATCGACTCGGCAGAATTGAACGGAAAGCCCTGGTCGAAGAACTGGATCAGCTACAGCGATATAGCAAACGGAGGCATCCTGCATTTGAAAATGAGCAATCAGCCCAATTTCAATCGGGGAACGGCTGAAGAGGATTTACCTTTTTCCGTTTCGAAAAACAACAGCAATTAATGATGTATTTGAATAAAAGCAACATAGTGAAAGAACAATTAATGACAAACCAAATTTTATGTTTATGAAGAAAATCATTTTCCCGTTTTTGTTGATTTCGGGTATTTGGTTAATCGTCTCATGCCAATCGAAAGATTTCCTTGACGAAACCGAAACAACCGATCTCGACGAAGCGACTGTTTTCTCTGACAGTACGTACACGACAGCCTTTCTTACCGACATTTATACCAGTGTTGGTTTCGAAAGCGATTTTGACCGTTTCAACGACGGCGCCATCTGGGCAACACCAAGTGGTGGTTTGCAAACAGCCAGCGACGAGGCCGAACCAAGGCAGTTGGCTAAAATTACCAGCGATGTGCAGTTTGCTTCCGGTACGGTTAACCCGGTAATTATTAACGATGATTCGTGGACAAAACCTTATTCGAACATCCGGAAAGTTAACCAGTTTATCAAGCACATTCCTGAAGCTCCGCTAACCGAAGGCAGAAAGAAACGGTATGTTGCCGAGGCTCGCTTTCTCAGGGCCTGGTACTATTCTGTTTTGCTTAAACATTATGGCGGTGTTCCGTTGGTTGGAGATACTATTTATGCTCCTGAAGACAATATCAGGCCAGTGCGGAGTACTTATGCCGAATGTGTTGATTATATTGTTTCTGAACTCGATAAAGCAGCCACTGACCTGGTCAACCAGCCTGCCGGACGCGATCGCGGACGAGCTGGTGCTGGTGCCTGTAAGGCACTTAAGGCAAGGGTATTATTGTATGCCGCTAGTCCTTTGTTCAACGGTAGCAGTTTTGCCGCTGATAAACCCGAAATAAAACCATTTATTGGTTATCCCGAACCAGATAAAGAACGCTGGCGTTTGGCCCGCGACGCAGCAAAGAGCGTTATTTCGATGGGCATTTATACATTGTATGTCGATAATGCCGAAGAAGCAGGTCGTGGCTTTTACCGTATATTCATACCAAGCGACTGGGTAGCCAACGGCGCTTATAGTGGTACCATCCTTGAACAAAAAAGAACACCCGGAAGATGGCGCGAGAACCTTTTCCAACCGCCATCAAGAGGCGGCGGCGGCGGCGGCTGGCCGTATCAGGAACTGGTAGATGCTTTCCCAATGAAAAATGGAAAAGCAATTACCGATCCAACTTCAGGATATAATCCAAACAATCCGTATGCAAACCGCGATCCCCGTTTTGCCAATACCATAACCTGCGATCAGGGACCGGTGAGAAATGCTGCGACCGAAGATGTGCCGGTGAATATTTTCCTGGGTAGCTACAAAGGCCAGCCACAGGGACAGGACGCTGTGCATTCGGGCACGCCCACCGGATATTATTTCAGGAAAGAGCAGCACCGCCAGTGTGCAGCCAACTATTTCATCGATGTGAATCAGGCACGCCCATTGATTCGCTACGCCGAAGTCCTCCTCAATTTTGCTGAAGCTCAAAATGAATATGAAGGTCCTACAACCGAAGTATACGACGTGCTGAAACTGATACGCGAAAGAGCCGGGATTGACGCTGGTGATGATGGAATGTTCGGGCTTACTTCCGGATTGAACAAGGATCAGATGCGCGAAGTGATCAGAAACGAACGCCAGATCGAACTGGCTATAGAAGGTTTCCGGTTTTGGGACGTTCGCCGGTGGATGATTGCAGAAGAGACTGAAAATAAAACCATGCATGGTATGGAAGTACACCGTAATGGTAACGACGTTAGCTACAATACTTTCGAAGTTCGGAAACGCATCTTCCGTAAAGCCATGTATTTCTGGCCGATTCCTTACAAAGAGGTAGCTAAATCACCTTCATTGCTACAGAATCCTTACTACGATAATAATTAACCTGACCAGATAAAATTTCATAATATGAAACTGATTTCCGGAATAAAAATTTTGATGGCTTTAAGTGCCTTCGTCCTGCTGATTAATTCCTGCGACTTTTTCGACGAGGAAACGAAGGTTTACAAGGAAGAATCAAAAAGTATAGTAGGTTCCTGGAAAATTATCAAGGCCTCACGAAACGAGATCGACATCACGAGCATGATGGACTTTGATAATTTCCGTGTGAATTTCTATGACGACGGTACTTACTCAATAGACAACTACTTGCCATTTGTAGTGAGCAAAAACGGGAAATATAATCTCGACGATCCTGAATACCCTTTTCACATCCAGTTTATGCAGGATGGCGACAGCCAGCAAACAGAGACGAGCCTGGTATTTCCGATTGTGAATGCAGAACGCCAGATTGGGCTGACCTTCAGTCCGGGGTGTAAAAGCAATACCTACACATACATTTTGCAACGAGAAACTAATAACTAATCAGAGACTATGACACGAAATAAGATAGCCAGGATTTTTCATCCTAAATACCTGGTATTTATCATCTTTTTATTGTTGACTGCACGTTGCATCGAACTCGATTCGGTAGACCACAAAGACTCAATAAAAGCAGGAGAAGAAGCAACATATACCATGCACATCCGTGTTGAACCTGGCGAGAATTCTGCCGAAGGTGGCGAACGTTTGGTAATTGGTTACCTCGTTCCCAAAAGCTGGCGTGCTTCTGAACATACGGTGGCTACCTACACCAGTTCCATCGACGAAGGTGTTAAAACCATGTCGCTGATGCCCAAAGATGCCCAGCCTAAAAACATGCAGGGACGAACCTGGCCGGCAGCATTGAAGGAACGTTTTGGTTTTGGCCCCAATGTGCTCGACGATATGGAGTGGGTTGTTTATCAAACCGACGATGTGTACAATGTAAACAACGGCGAAAAAATTTCGATGACAGTAAACCTTAAAACCATCACTGGTACCGATAACCTGCGCGTGAAACTCGGATTCTTTGTCAACAACAGCGGCGATGGATTCAGTACCGACACTCAGCGCTTTAAAGTGATGTATACCGATTGTATCGAAGTTCTTGGTGCAGGCCCGCTGGTAGACTTTTGCCAGTTGCACATCAATTCGGTGCAACCCCTGTTTGCCACTAAAAACGACCTGATTACAATTAAATATCAGGGCGATCTTTTCCAGAATGTACTTGACAAATCGGAGCAGATTTATTTGTGTGCAACTGCTTATACCGAAAGCGGAAAAACTTACGAGGTTTGCGGACTTCAGGAAAAATCGCGCATGATGCGTGAAAATAAGAACGGACACACTTTTAGTCTCACATTCTGGCCTGCCGGCTACTTCGGAATCCTCGAGGGAGAAGAAATCTCAAAAATTCTGTACTCGTTTAAAAATGCCGATGGCACAGTCGAGTTGAAGAACGTTTTGGACGACGGACAGAATACAGAAGTTCCTTTCGAATACATTTTCACCTGTATGTAAAGGAGTTCAAGACTTCAAGTATATCACTTAAAAATGTAAGTTTATGTATGATGTATATAAAATAGCAAAGCAGTGTTGTCTGCTTCTGTTCATGATGTTCCTGATTGGCTTTGCCCGCGCCCAGGTTTCAGGAGTGACTGAGATCGTTCCCGGATCGGGTAAGGTGGTTGACCACTATGGCAACCCGATTGCCGATGTGACCATTCAGGTAAAAGGCCAGGAAACAACGGCCACAACTAACGCCTTTGGGTATTTTAACCTGAAGCTTAATCCGGGAGAAGTGCTTGTTTTTACTCATCCCGACTACTTTAAACGCGAGAAAAAACTGGATACGAAGAATACCGATGGAACGCTGGAAGTTTCGCTAACTGAAAAGTACCTTCGGAATTCACCGAAACTGGATGTTCTGTATGGTTCGGTTGACAAAGAGAGCTACCTGGGAGCAGCATCAACGATTTATACCGACCAGGTATCGTCGCCGCTTGCCAACACCATAATTAACTCGTTTGCCGGTCGGCTTTCCGGCTTGTACGTTCAGCAGAACAGGGGCTTCAGAAACCCGTCGACTTCTGCCAACTCAACAGCCGATCTGATTGGTTCGGTTCCCGTGTTCGGGGCCGGAGTTCCTACTGACAACTCACAATTTAGCATCGATTCGAGGGGATTGGCTCCGGTAGTGGTAGTCGATGGAATTCAGCGGGAATTGTATTCGCTCGATCCGGAGAACATCGAATCCGTTTCAATCCAGAGAGATGCGCTTTCGTCAATTTTTCTGGGAATGCGAAGCTCAAGAGGCGTACTGCTCATTACAACCAAAAAACCCACAAAAGAAACGTTTCAGCTTTCTTTCACTGGTCGTTACGGTGTGCAGAGCAGCATTAAAATACCCCAGCAGATGCCAGCCTATCAATATGCTTATTTGTTGAACGAAGCTTTGCAGAATGATGGAAAATCGCCTGCATACTCTTATGCCGATTTTGCAGCGTTTAAGAGCGGAGCCGACAAGTACGGGCATCCAAACATCGACTGGTACGACGCTGCATTGAAAAGCAGTGCGCCGATTGAATCTTATAACCTGAATGTTTCAGGAGGAAGTTCCATTGCCCGTTACTTCGTCAGTCTTGGATATTTTAATCAGGAAGGTTTCTTTAAAAGTTCGAATGTCAACTCTTACGAAACAAACCTTCGTGCCGACAGATACCTGATCAATTCTAAACTCGAAATTGACATCACCGATGAGCTTAAAGTTGGAGCTACCATCATTGGTCGTATCGAAGAAGGAAATCAGCCTGGTGATGGCTATTCAAATATCCTGAACGCCATTTATTCAACACCAAATAATGCTTATCCTATTTACAATCAGGATGGTTCATGGGGCGGTAATATTTCGTACTACAACAACATCATGTCGCGCACGATTAATTCAGGATACATTAGCGACGAAACACGCGATGCCGTTGCCAGTGTTGATCTCTCGTATGACCTGAAGCGTTTTGTAAAGGGCTTGACCTTTAACGCGATTACAAATATCTCATCGCAGAATGCCGGAGCAATTTCCCGCAGGAAACAGGCGCTTGTATATGAATATACTCCCGGAGAAAATGGGGAAGCAGGTCGCTATGATCCGTTTGGTGTGTTGTCGCCTCAAAGCAATCAGTTTATTTCGGTTGCAAACTCCAGGTATTGGTACGGACAAATTGGTTTCGACTATAAGACTGCCATTGGCAAGCACAACATCGATGCAAATGTCCATGCTGATCAAAATATGGTTACGCTCAACTACGACCTTCCGCAGCGACCTGCAAACATTGCCCTGCGCGGCCGCTACAATTACGATGGAAAATATTTTGCTGAAGCTGCTGTCGTACGTAGTTATTACAACCGCTATATGCCCGATAAAAGATGGGGAACATTCTATGCCCTTGGTTTGGGATGGGATATCAGTAAAGAAAACTTCCTGAAAGATGTTGCCTGGATTGACCAGTTTAAACTGACCGGTGTATACGGCGAAACCGGAAACGGTATCGATAACTCAGGCTACTATATCTGGAGGCAGACTTTCCGCACCAGCGTAACAGATTATACTTATCCGCAGGGAAACAACTACGGACTTGGAGAAGGAATCACAGCTACCGGTCTGGCCAACAGTAATATCACCTGGGAAAAGGCACACAAAGTGAATTTGGGCGCTGATATTTCGTTGTTTAACAAACACCTGAGCATCAACGGAAATTATTACCACGACAATTATTACGACCTGCTTCAGATCAGGGGAAGGAGCATCGCTTTGATGGGGCTCGACTATCCTGCTGAAAATATAGGAAAGAAGCTCTTTTATGGAGGCGAAATCAACCTGACTTACCAGAATTCGTGGGGCGACTTTAATTATTTCGTAACGGCCAACTGGAACCAGGGCGGTTCGAAGGTTAAGTTCATCGACGAACAATATAAACAGGAAGAATACAACAAAGTTACAGGCAAACCGAATGGGGCAGTTTTTGGCCTGGTTGCCGACGGATTCTTCAACTCGAACGAAGAAATTCAGAACAGCGCAGTGATTGAAGGTTTCGATATTCAGCCGGGAGACATTAAATACAAAGACCTGAACAACGATGGCGTAATCAATGTCTTCGATCTTAAGATGATTGGTGGCGATAAACCGCTTTCCTATTATGGAGTCACACTCGGTTTCAATTACAAAGGTTTCGATTTCAACGTGCTCTTCCAGGGCGTATACAACCGCGACATTTACATGGGCGACAATGTGCTGATGGCAGGATTTCAGGGTGTTGGCCAAAGCTACGGACAAGCCTATGCCCAAATGCTGGAGCGGTGGACTCCTGAAACCAAAGAAACAGCAAAATACCCAAGGCTTACCGCCGGAGGTAACAGCTATAACATGAATCCGAACGGATGGCTGACTTCTTTCTGGATGCGTTCCGGTAATTATTTCAGGATGAAAGACATCAACGTTGCTTATACTTTGCCCGACGCGGTGTGCAAGCGTTACCTGGGTGGTACCACGGTCAAGCTTTTTGTTAGCGGACAGAATGTATTTACCAAAGCCGATTTCACGCTTGATGATCCGGAGGTACGGTTTACCAACTATCCGCTGCAACGTGTGATAAGCACAGGTGTAAACGTTAAGTTTTGATCATAAACTTTAAAATTGAAGGACAATGAAAATCAAAAAATATATCATGTTACTGTGCGTGGCGGTTGCAGGTTTTACAATTCCATCCTGTCAGGACGATTTCGAATCGGTGCCGCTTGAACAGTTTACGATCGACTTTGTATTCTCAACCACTGACTCATTGGGAGTTCAGGCCAGGAAATATCTGAATGCTGTTTATTCGATGCTGCCCAACGGTCACAACCGTGTTTCGGGCGATTACCTTGATGCAGCAACCGATGATGCTATCTCGTCGTCACTCACCGAAAACGATGTCAATCGTTTGGCTACAGGCCAGTATACTGCTGTTAGTACTGTGGGTTCTGATATGAACTGGGCATACTACTATCGCGGAATTCGCATGGCTTCAACTTTTATCAATGGTATTGATGTAGTTCCGCTGAAGGACAAGTTTAACGATGGCCAGCCTTTAACCCGCGCCTGGAAAAGCGAAGCTCGTTTTATACGTGCTCTTCTTTATTTTGAGCTGGTAAAACGCTATGGCGGTGTACCGTTAATGGGCGATGAAGTTCGTCAGTTGGGCGACGATTTAGAATTGCCGAGAAACACTTTTGATGAGTGTGTCGGCTATATCGTCAACGAACTTGATGCCATTCGCGACAGCCTCCGAACAATGCCAATTACCGATGCCTCGGCTAACGGACATGTGGTAACGCGCGAAGCTGCAATGGCGTTAAAATCGAGGGTGCTGCTTTATGCTGCCAGTCCGTTATTTAATGGCGGAAACATTGGCGGCTCGAACAACCTGAGTGGTTATCCGGCCGGTGATGCTGAGCGCTGGAAAAAAGCTGCTGATGCGGCCAAATATTTCATCGACAATTATCCTTATTTCAAACTCGAGAGTGATTTTTCCGATGTTTTCCTGACATCAGGAAATAAAGAAGTGATCTTTTTCCGTCAGGGAGGAGTAAACAAAAGTGTTGAGACAAGCAATGCACCGGTTGGATTCACTGGCGTTAACCTGGGCAATGGAAGAACAAGTCCGTCGCAGAATCTGGTTGATGCTTTCCCGATGCTTGACGGAAAACCAATCGGGGATCCGACGTCAAAATACGCTTACAACTTCAACACGATGTACGATAACCGCGATCCGCGGTTAGGAAAGACCATTTTGCATAATGGCTCCACCTGGCTCACTGCGTCACTGGAAACTTTTCAGGGTGGAAAAAGTAATCCGGTAGGTTCGGTTCAGAAAACCAAAACCAGCTACTACATGCGCAAGTTTATGGGCCATTTCGAAAATGCAACCGAGTACTTCGATGTTCGTCACGACTGGATCTTATTTCGTTATGCCGAAATATTGCTCAACTATGCCGAAGCCGAAAACGAATACGCAGGTACTTCGGATGCCGTTTATCAGGCCATAAAAGACATCAGGAAAAGAGCAGGAATTGAAGCCGGCGATGATGGAATGTACGGGCTGAAATCGGGAATGAGCAAAGACGAAATGCGCCAGTTGATTCACAACGAACGCCGCATCGAGTTCGCTTTCGAGGAACAGCATTACTGGGATATTCGTCGCTGGAAAGAAGCTGCCGGTGTGATGAATAACCCGATTACAGGGTTACAAATCACGAAGAATGGTGCCGTGCTTAGCTCGGGCGAGATTACAGTACTACAGCCTTCTTTTGCCGAACGGCAATATTTGTATCCAATTCCTTATGATGAAGTGATTAAAAACGATAACATGGTTCAAAACCCCGGCTGGTAGGGCAGTGGTTATCAATTTTAAAAGAGTTAAAATATTGATTATGAAAAAAATAATATTTTTAATTGTGGGCATGCTGATCTTTGGTTTTTCGTATGCTCAACAAAGATTGATCACCGGGACTGTCACTTCTTCTGATGGGGAATCACTTCCGGGTGTTAATATTCATGTCGATGGTACAACAACCGGAACAATTACTGACGGACAGGGAAAATATCAACTCAAAGTAAATACTGGAGATCGTGTGATCTTTTCATTCATTGGTTATAAAAGTGAGATGGTTACTGTAGGGAGCAAGGGTGCTATTAACGTGGTCCTTGTTCCCGACATGACCGATCTTGATGAGGTGGTTGTGGTTGGTTATGGTGAAACAAAACGTATCACGAACACGGGATCGGTTAGTGCTATTCAGGCCAGAGAACTGTTGAAAATTCCCACATCGAGTGTCCAAAATGCGCTCTACGGAAAAATGCCTGGTTTCTTTACGCAACAGCGCTC
>JAEWME010000213.1 GCA_023393265.1 Bacteroidota bacterium
AAAATCATTAAAAATATTGAGCCGGATGGCACAAAACGATACGACTTCCAATACATCAACAAACGTGGTTACAAAACGACCATTGAGGGTTTGTCGTATAAATTCAACCCTGTATTCTGGAATTACGCTAAGTTGATTTCAGGAGTATTACGGCACGGAATGCCTATTCACAAGGTAGTTGACACCGTGACCAGCCTTCAGTTCGATAACGACACCATCAACAGTTGGAAAGCTGGTGTAGCCCGTGCACTAAAAAAATATGTACCCGACGGAACAATAGCCGAAGGTGCAGTTTGTGGCGAATGCGGTTCGCACAACGTTACCTACCAGGAAGGCTGTTTGATTTGTCCCGACTGCGGAAGCTCTAAATGCGGATGATTTAAAATTGGTTATTACCTTATTTCAAAAACCAAAAACACCGGAAGGCTGCCAGCAAACAGGCGGCCTTCGTTTTTAAACCGACATCAACCAATATTTTAATTTAACAAAGCTGATCATGAGAACTTTAAAACTAACACTTGTACTCGTTTCCATGTTTCTGATTACGAACCTAAGCTTTGCTCAGGACTGGGCAAACACCAGTCGCTTTAAAGATGAAAATGCCAAGATCGGACTTCCTTCATCCGGAGAAAAGCGGGTTGTCTTCATGGGTAATTCAATCACCGAAGGCTGGATTAGGACGCACCCGGCTTTTTTCGAGGGAAAATCGTTTGTAAACAGAGGAATCAGCGGGCAAACAACACCACAAATGCTGGTACGCTTTCGTCCGGATGTAATTAACCTGAAACCGGCAGTAGTTGTTATCCTGGCCGGGACAAACGACATTGCCGGAAACACCGGGCCATCTACACTTGAAATGATCATGAACAATCTCATTTCGATGGCAGAATTGGCAAAAGCAAACAACATCAAAGTAGTGCTAAGCTCGGTACTCCCTGCATTCGACTACCCGTGGAAACCAGGTTTGGAACCAGCAATGAAAATCGTTACGCTCAACGAAATGATTAAAAAATATGCCGATGCCAACGGACTTGTTTATCTTGACTACTTCAATTCAATGGCTGACGACCGCAACGGGCTGAAAAAAGAATTGGGAGATGATGGTGTTCATCCCAACGATGCTGGTTACAAAATTATGGAACCGCTGGTTGAAACTGCCATCAAAAAAGCACTTTCGAAATAAATCGGCTCAATAGCAATAATCCTATATTGGAAGAGGCTGTCGGAGATGACAGCCTCTTCTGTTTTTATTGATATCAAATCTTTGTAAAAACGTCAAACAATCCATCAACCATTCGTCGGATGAAGCGTTTGATAGAATAAATTTGTAAAACCTAAGCCGCCCAAATTAATTTTCGTTCAGCAATGAATAACGTCGATTTTAAATATGAACTCTTTTTTGAATTATCACCAGATTTGCTCTGTATTGCTGGATATGACGGCTATTTCAAAAAAATAAATGCTGCCGTTTCGAAACTTCTGGGTTATACAATGGAGGAATTGTATTCACGACCGATTAATGATTTTGTTTTTTGTGCTGACAAGCGCACGACCCAACAAGCTCGCAACGAATTAACCAAATCGAAACCGCTATACAACTTCGAGAACCGGTATGTAAAGAAAAATGGTGAAATTGTTTGGTTATCGTGGACTTCACTTCCCGTCGAAAGTGATCAACTTGTTTTTGCTGTTGCTAAAGATATTACTCACATTAAACGTCAGGAAGCAGACCGAAGCACGCTGTTAACCAATCTGACCAATGTAAATGAAGACCTGCGGCAATTGACCTACACGACTTCACACGATTTGCGTTCGCCGGTAAACAACCTGCTGGCCGTGCTCGATTTACTTGACATCTCGAAAATAAGCGACAAAGAAGCCACTGAACTAATCAGGATCGTAAAAATGTCGGGAGAGTATCTGAAAGAAACACTCGATAATTATGTCGATGCACTTAGCCAAAAACATCATGAAATGGCAAGTATTGAAGACGTTGAATTGCAGGAAAGCCTGGACAATGTGCTGAAATCAATCCGTTCGCTGGTCGAAACCTCGAAAGCAACCATTCACGTCGATTTTTCAAGCAACGGCCAAATCAGATTCAACAAAAGCTACATGGAAAGCGTATTCCTGAATCTACTGACCAATTCAATCAAATATGCGAGTCCCGATCGACTACCGGTAATTCATATCCATTCTGAAACGGTAAATGGAACGAATCGGTTAACCTTCTCGGATAACGGAATTGGATTCGATATGGAAAAGGTAAAAGACAAAATTTTTGGATTGCAGCAAAAATTCCATAATCACAAGGATAGCAAAGGCATTGGCCTTTATCTGGTACACAATCACATCACCAGTTTGGGCGGAAAAATCACCGTCGATAGCCGCGAAAAAGAGGGAACTACCTTTACAATGACATTTCCGAGGTAACTTAGATGTAAATCTGTAGTTTATATTTCTTGTATTAAAAATCACCTGCCGGTTTTATTTCTTAGGCTAATCTACTATCTTGTTTAGGCAGTTCTGATTAAATAACTGTCAACAAAAAGTCTTGAAGCCATGATCTCGGAAAGCAGTCTTGAAAAATTGAAAATTCTCGCAGGAGCCGCCAAATACGACGTTTCC
>JAEWME010000247.1 GCA_023393265.1 Bacteroidota bacterium
CTATTACGCAGTTCATTTTGGGCATTCAGCCGGATTATGACGGGCTGAAGATTGATCCCTGTATTCCGGCGAAATGGAAAGAATTTGAAGTTATCCGAAAATTCAGGAATGCAACTTATCGGATAAAGGTGATGAACCCAAATCAGGTGTGTAAAGGTGTGAAAAAGATAACAATTGACTCTAAATTACTGGATTCAAATATATTGCCACTTTTCAATGACGGACTGGAACACCATGTTTCTGTTGAACTTGGCTGACAAAATAAATTTCTGGCGGAGGTTTTCCGGTACTTCGGATAACTTCCGTTTACTTTGTATCCTGAAAACAACAATTGGAAGATGATCGAGAAAGTAAAAGTCATCGGGTTTGATGCCGACGACACGCTGTGGGTTAACGAACCCTTTTTTCAGGAAGTAGAGAAGCTATTTTGCCGGATTCTGCAACCATATTCAGCGCCTGAGTCAACATCTGCTGAGCTTTTTAAAACAGAAATGCAGAACCTCGAAATATACGGCTATGGCGCTAAAGGATTCATTCTGGCAATGATTGAAACTGCGATTCGGATTACGGAAAATAAGATCAAGCCTGAGGAACTGAACCAGATCATTGAAAATGGAAAAACGCTGCTCACCATGCCAATTCAGTTACTCGAAGGAGTTGAAACTACGTTGCAGAAACTTCAGGAAAAATATAAGCTGATTCTCGCCACCAA
This sequence comes from Bacteroidota bacterium, assembly GCA_023393265.1. Classification (GTDB taxonomy): domain Bacteria; phylum Bacteroidota; class Bacteroidia; order Bacteroidales; family Prolixibacteraceae; genus Aquipluma. The sequence continues at coordinate 713 of JAEWME010000247.1, forward strand.
AGGCGATTTACTTGATCAGGAGCGAAAGCTTTCGAAATCGGGACTTGCAGGCTATTTTCATCGCATCGAAATTATGAGCGACAAACAGGAGAACAACTATTTAAAACTACTTAAACACCTCGATATTGAGCCGCATGAATTTCTGATGGTTGGCAATTCGATAAAGTCCGACATTCTACCGGTTGTGAACATAGGCGCAAAAGCTGTTCATATTCCTTTTGAGGTGATGTGGCAACACGAAACCATGCACTCCGGGAACAATCAACCTGAATATATAATTGTCAATAAAATAGAAGATTTAATCAGTTTACTTTAATTGTTACTTCCATCTGCATTGGTGTCAGTTTTTAGTTATCGGCGCTTGCTTCAACATACAATTGTGCAGCTTCCACGCGGGTAACTCTCACAGTTGCGTCACGATCGATCATCCCTGTTTCTGATACCGCATCGAATACTTTTCCTTCGATATTAACTTTTCCGGAGGGCCGGAGTACGGTGACTGAAAAACCCGTTTTGCCTTTAAGCAAAAGCAAATCAGGGTCAATGCCAACATAACCTTCTTCGTTTCTGAGCGACTGATGCAATGAAAGATGTGAAAACCTTCCTGTTTTGACAGTGAATAGTTTCTGGCTTAGGTAAATGGCCAGTCCTATTCCGGCAATTGAACCACCCAAAACTGTCGATAAAGCAATCAGCAAGTCCCCTGCCCCAACATGTTCGAAACTGAAGTCGACATTTTTTACGAGACTAAGTACCAGTCCCGAAAAAGCCAGTGTAATTCCTGAAACACCTGTAATTCCAAATCCAGGGACAACAAAAATTTCGAGTGCAATCAAGATCAGCCCGACTATAAAGATCAGGATTTCCCAGTTGGCAGCCAGTCCTTCCAGATAGAGCGGCGAAAAATAAAGCACCGCACCAAGAATGGCTACACCCAGCGGGAAACCAATTCCCGGCGTCTGCATCTCGAAATAAATTCCGCCCAAAATCATCATAATTAAAATGCCCGAAACAATTGGATTTACCATGAACCCGATGAATTTTTCCAAGGCTGTGGGTTTGTACTCAAAAACTTCCGCATTCTCCATATTTTCAAGTTTCAGCACTTCATCCACCGTCTCGCAAATTCCTTCGCAGTAGCCATTTTTTTGCGCTTCGAGCGGCGTAAAAGTCAAAATCTTGCCCGTATCAATCACTCCGGGAATATAAACCCGTTCGTCAACCATGGCTTCCGCAATCAGCGGATCGCGCTTCCATTTAAAGGTGGTATCCTGTCCGCTGATAATTGTATCTTTTCCGTGGGCTTCGGCGGTTGCACGCATGGTTGCGCGCATATACGACTGGTATTTATCCGGCATTTTCTCGCCTGTTTGATTTACCACTGTTGCAGCGCCCAATGAAGCGCCACTACGCATATAAATACGGTCGCAGGCAATTGAAATGAGCGCACCAGCCGATGCAGCATTGTTGTCGACAAAAACAGCCACCGGAATTTTGCTGTGCAGAATGCGTGTTCTGATGGAATCTGCATCCACAACGGTTCCTCCGTAGGTATTCATGTGAATTAGAAACAGATCGGCTTTCAGGCTGTCAGCCTCGGCAAATGCCTGCTTGGTTTGCCGCCAGATGGCCGGAGCAATGTTTTCTTTGATATTGAACTTATAGACCAGCTTTCCAGCACCGGATTTTTTATCCTGAGCGTAGGCATCAGGAAATACAAACACCAAACAAAAAATAAGCGATAAAAAAAATGTTGATTTCATCTCGAATGTTTTAATTTTTGTTTTCAGGTTGCGGAACTTTTTCAAGTTTATCCAGATTATATCCTCTCTTTCTGGCCTTTTCAAGCAGCATTTCATAGGTAACAGAGTCCATTTGCGGAGTTCGGCTTAAAATCCAGAAATATTTGGGCGATGAACTTCCGATCATGGCGTACTGGTAATTTTCATCCAATTCCAAAACGTAGTAATCGGCATAGAAAATCCAAAAAAAAGAAACCTTCAGTTTCCCTGGCTCAGTTGAATCGGGAATTTTGGCTTTTCCTTCCGCTACCGACTTTTCACCTTCAAGCGAATTTTTATATCCCTGATTAATCACCCTGATTTTTCCATCGTTACGCAGGCTATAAGTTGCTGTTACCCCAACCAATTCTTTCTCAAACGAATGGGGAAAACGAGCAATTTCGTACCACGTCCCCAGGTAACGGTTTAAATCAAGTTCCTTAACGGTGCCTTTATCAATCATTTGACTGTTGGTATTTGAGCAACTGCAAAACATCAAAACAATAAAAATAAATATCGTCGAATTTTTAAGCATGAGTTCTCTTTGCTTTGGTTTCTTCAAATTTACTGATTAATTAAGACCTAATCTTTTTATTCCAGTGAATTTTACATTTATATGTTCGATAAACTTCCGGAAAGTTTAAATTTGCTTTCCTGAAATGCAACAGTCGCTCCAATGAAATGGCTCCTTTTAATCCTGAAAGAAGTAGCTCACATTTATGAAATATGGCTAAAATGAAGGTATTTCAATTGCAAGGCAATCAGCACATCCGAATAATTATCCTGCTTATTGCAATACTGACCGTATCATTATTTCCTCATGACCTGCTCTTTGACGAAACGAAAGTCGTTTGCGTTCATTATTATTTATTTGGATTTCAATGCCCGCTTTGCGGCATGACACGCGCGGTTTACCAATTTACGCACCTTCAGTTTGCGTCGGCCATAAATTACAATATTGTTGTTGCTTTGCTCCCGGTTTATTTCGTAGCTGATATTCTTTCGCTCTTTATCCGGAAAAACTGGCTGATAACTTTCAGGAAAATTGTTTTTGTACTGATTTTAATTGGACTGGCTTCACTCTACCTGTTCCGAATTGCGATGCACTTGGGTTGGATTTAACACAGCGTCACCCTGAATTTATTTCAGGGTCTCATCCATGATGAGATGCCGAAACAAGTTCGGCATGACTTTACCTACCGCAAATCAATCCAAACGCTAAATTTGGCCCATCATTTTAATTTCCAGATATTTATTGATGAGGTTTGTCGAAAGATCTTCAGGTTTGGTAAGAACCGACAAAATGCCGTTTTTTTTAAGCTCTCTGACAATGAGCTTCTTTTCGTAAACAAATTTTTCAGCAATGGTTTTGGTGTAGACTTCTTCAAGTGTTTGAGCCGGTTCTTTTGAAAAAGCCTTTAGCTCAGTATTTTCGAAAATAACGACCAGCAAAAGATGATTTTTAGTTAAATGTTTAAAGTAGTTCAGTTGGCGCTGTAGTGAAGTAATTGTCTCGAAATTAGTATACAAAATAAGTAAACTGCGGTGTGTAACATTCCGACGTACAAAAGCGCTTAAATAGGCATAATCCGACTCGAGATGCGCAGTTTTCTGGCTGTAAAGCAATTCCAGAATTTTGGCAATTGTTTTGTTCCCGCGCTCTGCACGGAGAAAAGTGTCAACTTTTTGGTTAAAAGTGATCAATCCGGCTTTGTCGTATTTCAAAAGAGCTGTGTTCGATAAAATCAGCGAACTGTTAATCGCATAATCGAGTAAAGTCATACCACCAAAAGGCATTTGCATAAGCCGGCCCATGTCGATTAGATTGAAAATTTGCTGCGAACGTTCCTCCTGATATTGGTTAACCATCAGTTTTGAACGTCGGGCAGTTGCATTCCAGTTGATGGTGCGGTAATTGTCGCCAACCACGTAATCTTTGATTTGGTCGAATTCGGAAAATGAGCCGGCCTTGCGAATTCGCTTGGTTCCAGCATCAACCAATTGATTGGAAATGGCCAGAAATTCGTATTTCCGCATTTGCAAAAACGAAGGATAAACCGGAACTTTTGTGTCCTGATTGCCAAATTTGATCCGCCTGCACCACAACCCAACCGGAGACGAAATATAGGCGTTTGTATAACCGAAAAAATACTCGCCGCGTTCTTTCGGAACCAGAGAATATTCAATATTTTGTTCTTCCTGAGGTTTTAAGTTCAGTCCGATCCTGAAGTCGCGAATTTGAAACTGGGCCGGAATTTCGTCTATTATTTCAACATGAAATTTAAAGAAATGGTTGTTCTTTATGGAAATGATCACTTTATTTTCGTCGCCATTCGAAAGTTTTTCAGGAATGATACGGCGTAACAAAAGCAACTGCCGTTTTGTGGCAAAAAGCAGAATAGCGTCAAAAACCAAAAGAATCACAAAAAAGAGCAGCAGTATTTTAGCGATCAGAAAAAGCGGATCGAAGAATTGCCCCAAAACAAACAGGAAAATAATGCTGCTGCTTATCGCGTACAACCTAAACTGCGTATATATTTCTTTGAAAAACCTCACAAGAATCAAATTAGCGGGGAACAGGAACTGAATTCAAAATTTCTGAAATGATTTGTACTTCCGAAATTCCCTCCATTTCCTTTTCAGGAGTTAAATAAATACGGTGAATCAAAACCGGGACCAACACGGCTTTTATGTCTTCCGGAATGACAAAATCGCGTCCCTGAATGGCGGCAAAAGCTTTGCACGCCTTTAAAATATTGATGGAAGCACGCGGCGAAGCGCCCAGATAAAGCGAAGCATGTTTACGGGTTTTGTGAACGATTTCGGCAATATATTGCAGCAAATTGTCTTCAATGTGAACCTGTTGTATTAATTTCTGAAATTCAACAAGTTCATTTGCTGAAATAACAGAAACAACTCCCTCAGTTTCTTTTCCCCCTTTTCGCAGATTGGCGTTCTGCAAAATCACAAATTCATCAGAAACACTTGGATAGTCAGCCACAATTTTAAACAAAAAACGATCGAGCTGTGCTTCGGGTAACCGGTAAGTTCCTTCGTGTTCAAGCGGATTCTGTGTAGCAAAAATCAGAAACGGAGCTTCCATCAGGTATGTTTTTCCATCGACGGTAACCTGCTTTTCTTCCATAACTTCAAACAGTGCAGACTGAGTTTTGGCGGGAGCCCGGTTAATTTCGTCAATCAGCACAATGTTCGAAAAAACCGGCCCGGCATTGAATTCAAATTTTGAACTTCCGGCATTAAAAACAGTAGTCCCGGTAACATCCGAAGGCATTAAATCGGGTGTAAACTGAATGCGCGAAAATTTGGTGGAAATGAGCTTCGAAAGCAATTTGGCTGTAAGTGTCTTGGCAATTCCGGGCACACCTTCGAGCAAAACATGGCCATCAGCAAGCAAGGCAACAATCATTAATTCAATCATTTGTTCCTGACCAATAATTACTTTTGACATTTCAGTCTTAATCGCATCAACTTTTTCCCGAACGACATTCAGACCAATGCGGTCTTCAAAATATTCCTGATTTTCCATATTTTAGTTTATAAACATTGTTTGTAAAACGTATCTATTCTGCGTTTAAATTCCAATAATCCGTAATCGGTAACCTTTTCAGCCTTTTCGTAATAAATCACCGAATCCAGAATCTGCTTAACCAATTCTCCGGAAACTCCTGATTTTTCGGCAACCAAAGCTACACTATCCTTTGAGCCCGAAATGCTGGTTAAAAGATAGTGTTCGCGCAAAAAATCCCTGAAATAAACCGTCATCTTTTTCGCTAAATCAGCATTGTTTCGCTGTCCGAAGTACAAACTTCCAACCGTCTTTACAAACTGAAGCGAGCGATTTTCAGGAGACTTTAAAACCGGGATTATCCGCTGACGGCGTTTAGATTCGACCAGCATATACAGCAATAGTGTTACCAAAAGAACGTAATAACCAAGCTGGAGCGAAGGTTGTGAAAGTATATAACGTACCGGAGACGTGTTAATAAATCGGTCGGGTTTATAATAATTGTCCCAAACCGTTTTCCTGACGGGCAAGTATGACAAGGCTTTTGCTGCATAATCCGTATTTCCGTACAGAAGATTGTAATTTGTAAAAGCCAATGGTTGCGTGTGAATGTAGATTTTTCCCAAGCCATATCGCATGCAAATGAAATTCGTTTTTCTGTACCGGTTTTCGCCCAGTTTTAGCGTATTCAATGTATCAAAAGCAGAGAAATAAACCAGTGGCATTCGCTTAGTGAAATAATATCCTGAATCGTTTTGAAGTTCAGGATTCGAGAGGAATAGAACTTCTTTTGTATTTTTCAGGAAGGAAGTATCGATAACCGATGATGACAAATCAAATTTCAGTGAATCGGAAAAAAAATGACCAAATTTTACAGCGGAAACAAAAAAGTCGTTTCCACATGCGACAAATTTCAAAAGAGCCTCAATGTCATAAGGATCGGGGTTAAATTCTGTTGTGATTGCCAAAACATTTCTGGACTCGAGATTCGTTGAATCCAGAGTTGTATAAAAGTTTTCATAAGTATTTTCAATGGTTTGGTCAGGAAAAACTGATTTGAACATTTCGTTGAGAACGAAGCAACTGTATGGCGATTTGCCTTGAATATTGTAAGTTTCAGTCCAATCGATTGGTTTGGGAGAGTAATGCTCCAGGGCGATAAGCGCAACGAAGAGCAGCGCCGGAAGGATTAAATATATACGGTTATTCCTGAACATCGATAACAGTATAAAATGATTGGAATCGCTCATTGAATTTCTCAAACTGTTCTTCGGCAATTTCAGCATCGCCATACCAAACGTAATTGTAGATCGAAGTGATGGCGTAAAAACGTGTTTTTAACTCAACGTTTTTCAAATCGTGCAAATAATCAATATTGGTCTTTTCTTTTGAAAAATGAATGTATTCTCTCGCGATTAACAAACTGATTACCTTCAGATAAAGCGCCCGAACTGCCTGCCGGAATTGTTTTTCAGTAACAAACTTTCGGATCAGTTCATCAAGATCTTCGTTTTCGGGATTGGTCTTCGAAATTGTAAATTCAGGAGTATCTATTTCCTTTTCAGAATAAAAAATCCGGTAAATCCGTGTTTTGGTTATGACGATATATAAAAAGAAAAGGACAAGCGCTATTAATAGCGTTTTCAGAATCCAGGGAAGAATGGCCGAAATTTTCTCCAGTTTATCCAGCCAATTTTTGAGATACTCATACAGTTGTTCTAAAAAATTGATTTTTACGGGTGGAAGCGAATATGCAAACTCTTTTTGATTTTTAAACGCTTCAGCAAATTTTGGGTCTGGAAGCCTGACATCGACATGTGATGAATCGACAACAGAAAAATCTGAAGCAAAAACTGTTACCCCGTTAAAAAACGGGATAACGGTTAAAAACAGAAACAGTATTGTCCGAATGAAACGACTACTCATTTTCGTTTATTTGTTCAATCTTCTCAAGCAGAGAAGGTTTTTCAACTTTCTCAACTACATCGAAATAGATAAAAGCAGTAAGTACTATTGGAATAACGCTTAAAACCTGAGTCACCAACTGAGTTATTGAATTCACGATATAATAACTTACCGGTAAGTTAAGGCCTGCGTTTGCACCGTGTTTCATATTCATAAGTATTGATTTAAAGCCAAATAACATGCTGGGGAGCGAAACGAGAACCATTAAAATATAAAGGATAACGGTTACAATAAAAAGCGAACCAAGAGTTGGCCAGAAGTTCTTATTAATCAGCGAAAGACTTCGACTAAAAGATTCACCAAAACCTTTTCCTTCAAATATCATGATGCAGAAAATAATGCTTAATCCAACACCCATATAAATTCCGGGAATTATACACAAAACCATTCCTGCAACCACAACAATTCCAATGACAATTAATGCCGGTAAAACTCTAAAGAATTGCTTTTTAACCTGTTTCCAAACATCGCTAATTTCAAAACCATCGGGACCGTTTAAAATAAAAAGTTTGATATAACCATAAACAGTTGCCAGAAGCGCAGTAGTTGAAATAAGCGAAATAATCATCGCAATTGAAATAAAGCCAAAAAGTGGGCCCATAACCGAAATAAAGGCAAACGGATCGGGTTGGGCATTCTGCACGAGCATTTGGGAAAGTTCCTGCGCTTTTAACGAGTAAACGGTCACCGAAATAGCTGACAGAAGAAGAAACGGAACCACAAAGTAAAGAATGGCCATTCCAAGCTTTTTATACTCCTGAATAATAAAATTAAAGGTCGCATTAAAGTGATCGCCGAAGTCGCGTTCCCTTCTGAAATTAATTGGTTTGTTTTTCATTTGATTGGTTTTTTAACAAGTGGATTGGATAGATATAGAAATAAAAAATGATTGATACGAGCGAGAATAAAATTATGCCGAACCGCACAAAATAAGGAGCCTGAGTATATCGGGTTATAAAACTTTCCAGAAACCCGGCAATAATAAATACCGGGACCAAACCTATCACCAATTTCGAACCGCGTATTGCACCTTTCCTGAAAGAATCGAGCCGCGAAAAAGTACCCGGGAAAATAATGCTGTTTCCAATTACGATTCCTGCTCCGCCAGCAACCGTAATGGCAAAAATTTCATACGTTCCGTGAACCCAAATGGTGGCAATTGAATCGAGCAAAAAACCTTGTCCGGCTAAAAAAGCATGAAAAGTACCCAGCATAACTCCGTTTCGCATAATCATAAATCCAGTGCCAACCGGCGTCAGTAACCCCATAACGAAAGCAATAAATGAAACCCGAATATTATTCAACGTAATTCCCAGAAACATGTCAACCTGGTTCATGCTTTTGTAAACTGCCAGCGGATCGCCTTTTTGAATGTTCGCAAGCGACATATTCACATACCTGTCACCCATGATTATTCGCGTAAATCCATTGTCGTACTTCGTCGATAAAATTCCAACCAAAACAGAAACCACCAGGATAAGAAAAGAGACAAAAATTTCTTTTCGTGAAGCATAAACCAGTAACGGAAATTCCGAAGTCCAAAAAGTTTTGATCCGATTTTTACTCATCGGTTTATTTTGAGAAAGAATACCATGAGCCTTTTGCGTTAGTTGGTTGAGATAACTGGTTGTTTTTGCATCCGGGAAATAGGTTCGCGAATACGCCAAATCATCGGTCAGATTTATAAACATATCACTCACCACATCAGGATTAGCCTGACTTTTATGCTCAAGAAGAGATTCAAAAGCTTCCCATTTTTTGATGTTCCTGTGCAAAAATTGAATCTCGTTCATGGTGGAATTAAAAAGGTAATAAATTTGTGCAATTTAATAAACTAAATAAAAATTAGTACTTATTTTACAAAATAAATCAAGGATAAATGATGGATACTTTAAAAATAGATTCTTCTCAAAATATAGATATTGAACAACCCATCGCAAGTATCGGCGAACGCATTGCTGCTACTCTGCTCGATACGCTTTTCATTGCCATTTTCATGGCGGTTACCGGGTTCATTGCTGGCAGTCTGAATACTCCGAGGATGCTGATAATCGTTTATATTCCGGTGGCTCTATACAGTATTTTAAGTGAATTGTTCATGAACGGACAAAGCTGGGGAAAAAAGATACTGAAGATTAAGGTGGTAAAAACCGACGGAACTTCGGTCAGCTTTATGAGCTACTTTCTGAGATGGATAATCCGTATGATTGAAGTTTTATTCACACTGGGCTCAGTTGCAAC
>JAEWME010000249.1 GCA_023393265.1 Bacteroidota bacterium
TAATGATTAGTTGAGTGTTTTCCGTACATGATTGGTGTTTATTGAGTTTTTCGATGCTCAAAGCTATTTATTTCCTGCAAGTCAAAATTACAACTGACATCTATATTTGCCTGTAATATTTTAAAATTAACCTGATAGAAGCTGCTCGTATTAAATTTCGGACGGTAGCCGTAAAAACAAGGCACCTGACTGTCAAAACCATCGTTCTGTTGTTAAATTAGCTATTCAAACATTTACAAAGAAACATGCAAACACGACTTCACTATTTGCAACATGTTCCATTTGAAGGCCCCGGATACATTGAAAGCTGGGCAAAGGAGAAGCAGTTTGAACTTACTTCGACCCGCTTTTATCTCGGCGAGCAATTGCCTGCTCAGGCAAGTTTCGACTGGCTGATAGTTATGGGCGGACCAATGAGTGTTGGCGACGAATCAGACTATCCCTGGCTAAAAGCTGAAAAGCAATTTATCCGGAAGGCGATCGACTCAGGAAAAACAGTTTTGGGAGTTTGTTTGGGTGCCCAACTCATCGCCAATATACTTGGCGCTCAGGTTTATCCGAACACAAAAAAGGAAATTGGCTGGTTTCCCGTTTCCCTCACCGAAGCAGGAAAATCAAATACAGTCATGCAAAGTTTACCTTCCGAAATGGAAGTGCTGCACTGGCATGGCGACACGTTCGATTTACCGAAAGGGGCATTGCTTCTAGCCCAAACCGATATTTGCAAAAACCAGGCTTTTCTGTTCAATGAGCGGGTTCTGGGACTTCAGTTTCATTTTGAAGCCACTCCGGAAACCCTTGCATTAATGGTTGAAAACTGCCGGCACGAGCTTGTCCCTGATGAGTTTGTGCATGCCGAAGCGACAATATTGAAAAACGTAGGACAATGCGCCGCGACAAATAAATGGCTATCGGCAATCCTAAATAACCTGGCTCCGAAATTCTGATTTTTATTGTAAATTCATCTGAAAAACGAAATACGGCACACATGGACAAGCCCAAAGACATATCCAAACGCTTTATATCCAAAGGAGTTTTCCCATATCAGATGGCTTTTACACTCCTCATCCCGTTGCGCAACATATTCCTTTCACCCGGAGAATTGATCCGCAGGCTCGAATTAAAAGACGAATATACCGTGATGGAACTTGGCCCGGGACCCGGCTATTTCAGCCCGCATTTCGCAACGCAACTACCGAATGGCAAACTGGTTTTGGCTGATATTCAAACAGAGATGCTTGACTACGCAAAAAAAAGAATGGACAGGCGCGGACTGAAAAACATTGAATATTACCACTGCAACGGCACAAGCTTCGACATTTCGGACCAAACTTTCGACCGGATTTTTATGGTGACAGTCATTGGTGAAGTGGAAAACAAAGAAGCATATCTGGCGGAGTTATTCAGAATGATGAAGCCGGGAGGTATCCTGTCGGTTTCGGAACTGGCGGGAGATCCCGACAAAATGACCATTACTGAAGTCAGGGAGTTGGCTGAAGAACAAGGATTTGAGTATTACAAGACTTTTGGCACCGAGCGCAATTATACGATCAATTTCAAGCGCCCGCAATAAAATTTTGGCAGAAATACGGAACTCCGCGTTTGTCCGGAACGTTTTGGAAAGTGGCGACTGAAAACGTTGAAGTATTGGTTTTCTCAGTCAGGATAAAAAATCAACCCAAAATTGAAAATAACGGCAGCCCTCATTCAATCGAACATCTATATTTCGCTGGCCGCTGTTGCGCTCACTGTTGCAGCACAAATTCAGCTTGGGATGCACCCTCAATGGCATCCATATCTTTTCATCATCTTTTTTGCCACTTTGTTCGAATACAACCTGCATCGGTTAATCACAGTCGTTACCAACAAAGAAGCGCTCCAGTCGGAAAAACACCGTTGGGTAAACGAAAACCTGGTAACTTTTTACGTCCTTGTTTTCGTCTCGGTGACCGGGTTCGCTGTGGTTTCACTCATGGCCAGCCGAAAAGTGCTGCTGACGTTTGCTCCTATTGCACTTGTCACGCTTTTGTATTCAGTTCCGATATCGAAAAGCCGCCGACATTTGCTTCGGCTTCGCGAAATACCTTACCTGAAAATTTTCGCCATTGCCGCAGTTTGGGCAACATCGACCGTTCTTTTGCCCGTTGTGCAAACACCGGAATCCATCGATCACAGCCAGGTCGTCTATCTATTGCTTAGCCGCTTCTTTTTTGTTCTGGCCATCACCATCCCGTTCGACATCCGCGATATGGAACCCGATCGCAGTCAGCAACTCAAAACCATTCCCATTTTACTGGGCGAAAAGCAATCGCTCCGGCTTTCTTATCTTTTCCTTGTCATTTTCGGAACCATTTCAGCCATCCAGTACATCCCGCAAAAAAAGTGGCTATTCCTCGGCTCGATGTGCGTTTCGGGAATAACCACCTTCCTATTCCTGAAGTTGCGATACTTCAGGAAATTCCAGTTTTATCATTACGGAATTCTTGACGGTACCATGCTGCTTCAGGGACTCCTGATTTTAGGCGCCTTCTGGATTACTTGCAGTTAAAATCAATTGTTTCCTGAATGGCCTTGCGGCAAACCGGACAAAAAATATCGATGGTATGCAGGTTATTCATCATGCAGTTGATCCAAGGACGGTAAACCCCTTTCGCTACATATCCGCCGCCTTCATATACGCCAAGTTTTTCTTCGTTTCCCGGTTTGTTTGGCGTTGGAATAAGCGTTCCTTCAGGAAGCATATTTTTCCATTTTTTGCCAAAATCGGTCAGGGTTGTGATGTTCGGCTCCCACGGCTCAATACCTGCCGGATAAAAATCAGAGTATTCGACACCACCAACATATTCGTCGCACAAACCAGCAAACAAATGACCAAACTCGTGCACAAATATTTTTCCGGTTTCGTTTACATGGTGAGCCGCGCTCATGCCGTAAAAATTATAGATGGCGCCACCGCCATATTTATCGGTGTTGGCCAATATGTAGATGTAATCATAAGGTGCATTACCAGCCAAGTCGCACACACCCTGGTAGTCTTTAATCATCAGGTAACGTTCCGAGTCGAAAGTGTAGTACGAGCCGTTTAGCCGTGTTTTGTGCCAAACACCTTTCCCCGGAACGTCGGGACCTTCTTCTTCCGAAGGAGCCCAGACACCGCGAATATTGAACTTGTCTTTGTTCTCCGAATAAGGCGAATACTCAAAAAGGGCGTCGGCAAATTTTTTGCAATCGTCCTCAAATAATTTTCGCTGGTCAGCAGTATATCCTTCAGGCAGAAAAACAATATCTACCTTCACTGCCGGGTCTCCCGAATGAATTACATCAAAGACAGGAAGTTTTTCGCTTTCTTTTTTGATAAAATAGCTGGCGGGATCAACTGGGTACTCAAACATCTTCACCAGTTCGCCTTTTTTATTTCGGGTCAGGATAGAAACGTTTACTTTTTTGAGCGGGAAAGGCATCACCAGCGATTCAGGATAGCAGCAATCGGTGGTTTGTGCTTCGGGTGTAGTTTGCCATTCATTGAAAAGCGTACTGAATCCGTGCGAATAAATCAGGGTATTATCGCTTGCAGCGCGAACTTCAAAAAAATGATTACCCCAGCCAAGCGTATCTACCAGGTCGTGTTTCGAGCCACCCCAATATGGTTCCTGAATCAGTTCGTCAAAATAGAATTTTTCGGTAGTTGCATTTCCGCAATGATAGTAATCGAGTCTGAGGGTTTTGTCGTCGAAGTATTTGCTGAATTGAGCCCGGACATTTCCGGCTAGCAAAACAGTCATTAAGAGAATGATAGAAATTTTCATGAACGTATTTTTAGTTTTTTATTGCCAAAGGAAGCATTGTTTCATCAGGAGAAACCAAATATAACACATTCACGCCGACAACAAAATGCACTTTTGCAGGGTTAATTATTCATTACAAAAATGGAAGTGCACCGAAACCAAATCACAATTTTTTGTACAAATTCATACTTTTGCAGCCATGTTTTACCTCGTAGCATTACTCATATTCGTTGCAGCAGGACTTTTCCTGATTCTGATGCCCAAAAACAAGCAGACAGTAGAAGAAACACCACAAGAAAAAGATTCGCGCGACGTTCAGTCAGACTGTTGCGGAGCTCACGAAATCTGCGAATTCGACGAATATAAGGTTAATGAAGAATTGATTGAATATTTCGACGACGAGGAACTCGACGTTTTGCGCAACGTTCGCGAAGATGAGTTGACACCCGCCAACATTGACGAGTTGCGCGATGTACTTTACACCCTCAAACCAGGCGAAATAAAAAAATGGCTCGTCAGCCTGAGCCGCCGTCACATCCACCTGCCTCCCATTCTGCAACAGGAAGCCAGACAATTGATTGCTGAAAGCCTTTAGACAAGGATTGAAGGACTGATTGATTGAATCAGGATAATTTTGAATGGGTTTATTCCAACACTTTCACTTGAAATGCATTTAGTATAAATTTTTAATACAATGCTATCTATTAAGTATCCAGAACAAAAGTGTTTGATAAGATGGTCCGCTGTGATTGGATTTTCTTATTCAATTGTTGGGTATTTGATATTATTTGGATTCAGAAAGCTTAGATTAAGCTTTAAATAAAAAACAAATGGATATTCGTATAGTTATAAATGAAAAAATAGAAATAATAAAAAGTCAGAGAGTTAAAATTAGTTTTGCACAGATTCTCATTATAGTGCTTTCTGAATTAAAACGATTCGCATTTATTTTTGATTAACGAAACATTTAAAATGAAAATAGTCATAACCGGAGCGCATCGAGTTGGCAAGACAACATTAGCTGAAAAACTACAGGAGTCACTTGTTGATTATGAACTTTTGAAAGAACCTTATTATGAGTTGGAAGAATTAGGATATGCGTTTTCTGAAATACCTGATGTTGATGATTTTATTGCTCAACTTGAGCATTCCGTAAAACAAATCGCTATAAATGACAACAATGTAATTTTTGACAGATGTCCAATTGATTTCTTAGCATATATTCAATCCATTGATGGCCCAGAAAGAATTCAATCAATATTTAATAAGGTTGAAGGCATAATGTCCGAAGTTGACCTCCTTGTGTTCGTGCCCATCGAGAACCCGGATTTAATATCTTGTCCTGAATCTGAATTACCAGAACTTAGGCATCAGGTAAATGAAATATTGAACGAATGGATTTGGGATTTTGACATTGAAGCGATAGAAGTTACAGGAACTTTATCAGCACGTGTAAATCAGGTAATCCAAAAAATATTACGAAAACAGTAAATAAAAAACGGATCAAATATAGCCATTACACAAAGCATAATTTTGTACGTTTTTTCAGCTTTGACTAACGGATAAACGCTGGAAACAAACAACGTCTTCAAAAGCAAAAAGCCGCCAATAAATGGCAGCTTTTCATATTCATTTTTAAAATTATTCCCATTCGATGGTTGCCGGCGGTTTGGAACTGATGTCGTAAACCACGCGATTGATGCCGCGAACTTTATTGATGATTTCGTTCGACATTTTGGCTAGAAATTCATACGGAAGGTGCACCCAATCGGCGGTCATTCCATCGGTTGAAGCCACGGCCCGCAGCGCAACCACATTTTCGTAGGTACGCTCATCGCCCATCACTCCTACCGACTGAACCGGCAACAACATTACGCCGGCCTGCCAAACTTTGTCGTAGAGCCCCCACTCGTTCAAACCATTGATAAAAATGGCGTCAGCTTCCTGCAAAATACGCACCTTCTCGGGAGTAATGTCGCTCAGAATGCGGATTCCCAAACCCGGGCCAGGAAATGGATGACGCCCCAGTAATTCGGGTTTCATGTTCATGGCTTTTCCAACGCGGCGAACCTCATCCTTGAAAAGCAGTTTAAGCGGCTCAACAACTTTCAGGTTCATTTTTTCGGGTAAACCACCCACATTGTGGTGCGATTTAATGGTGGCCGACGGCCCGTTAACTGACACAGATTCAATCACATCAGGATAAATTGTTCCCTGAGCCAGCCATTTTACGTCTTTTATCTTGTGAGCTTCTTCATCAAACACCTCAATGAAGTCGCGACCAATAATTTTTCTCTTTTGTTCAGGCTCAGTAACACCGGCCAGATCGCTCCAGAATTTTTGGCTGGCATCAACACCAACCACATTCAGGCCCATGTCTTTATACGAATCGAGCACGCTGTGAAACTCATCTTTGCGCAAAAGTCCATTGTCAACAAAAATACACGTCAGGTTTTTACCAATGGCTTTGTTGAGCAGCATGGCCGCAACCGACGAGTCGACACCACCGGAAAGACCCAGCACCACTTTATCGTCGCCGAGTTTTGCCTGAAGTTCATTTACTGTTGTTTCTATAAACGAATCGGGAGTCCAGTCCTGTTTGCAGCCACAAATGTCGACCACATAGTTTTTAAGAAGCTGTGTACCTTCTGTGGTATGGTAAACTTCAGGATGAAACTGAATGGCAAAAGTTTTCTCTCCTTCAATCTGATATGCAGCATATTTCACATCTGCGGTACTGGCAATAACCTTGTAGTTCTCCGGGATGCGGACGATGGTATCGCCATGCGACATCCACACCTGGGTATGCTGACTGATGTTGCGGAAAAGCACATTCGACTGATCGACAAAACCGAGGTTTGCACGGCCATACTCGCGCGAGTTCGAAGGAGCCACTTCGCCGCCAAAATAATGCGACAAGTATTGCGCCCCGTAGCACACGCCAAGCAGTGGCATTTTGCCTTTTATGAGCGAAAGATCGGGTTGTGGCGCATTGGCATCACGAACCGAAAAAGGGCTTCCTGAAAGGATAACGCCTTTCACTGTTTCGTCGATGGCAGGGTAATGATTGAAGGGGTAAATTTCACAATACACATTCAATTCGCGGACACGACGCCCGATCAACTGGGTATATTGCGATCCAAAATCTAGTATTAGGATTTTTTCCTGCATAGAATATTTTTTTGAGTTGGCGCAAAGATAGACAAATTTCGAAGCAGAAAAAGAAGAAGAAATTCACGCTCCTGATTGGTAAGGAAAAGGTAATATCGATGGTCAGTGAGGTCATAAAAAAGCCTCCTGATTTATTTCAGAAGGCTTCCTGTTTTATAACTCGCGAATCCAGATATTTCGGTAACTAACCGGATTTCCATGATCCTGAAGGATAATCGGGCCAGCTCCATGAGGTTTCACAAAATACTCCGGAATGCCAATATAAACTGTCGGGCCCCGAAGTGCAACATGGTTTTGAACCAGCACACCATTCTGCATCACAGTAACAGTTGGTGGTGTAAAATAAGTTCCATCGGGGTTGAACCGGGGAGCAGTATAAATTACATCGTAGGTTTGCCAAACACCCGGACCTTTGCATACATTCACCAGTGGCGGATACTGTTTGTAAAGACTTCCGGCCTGACCATTGCGATAGGTCCTGTTGTTGTAATTATCGAGTACCTGAAGTTCGTACAATCCCTGCAAAAAGATACCACTGTTTCCGCGGCCCTGACTTTCGCCAACCACCTCAGAAGGACTTCTCCATTCAATATGCAATTGAAAATCGTTGAATGTACGTTTAGTTTGGATGACTCCGGAACCTTTAACAACAGTAACACATCCATCTTCCACTTTCCAGCCAGGCTGATCACCTTTTTCGTCGGTCCATTCAGTGCTCAGGTTTTGTCCATCGAACAATACAACAGCATCCGAAGGAGCATCGCTGTTTTTTTCGCCGGGAGTCACAACCTGAATTTCAGGATCCCAAATTTCAGTCATTTCAGGGTTCATCGGGAAATCAGTTCTTCCTTGCCCGAATGCAGCAGTGCAGGCCAGAATAGCCACTGCCGAAATAATCGTTTGCTTCATGTTAATTGGTTTTAGTTTATTTTGCTTTTGCAAGCTTATTTTTACAGATCGAGTTCTTTCATAATGGCGTCGATTTTGGCATCCGACTGCTTTTCCAGCGCATCAAAATCAGCACGATTTTTCAGTTCCCCGGCTACTTCAAAATAAAATTTGATTTTCGGCTCGGTTCCTGAAGGACGAACGGAGATTTTCGTTCCGTCTTCGGTGAAAAACTGCAATACGTTCGATGTTGTTTTCTGGTTGATTTTTTTCTCTTCGCCTGTCAGGATGTTCTTTTCAATGTTGACTTCGTAATCTTTCACAATTTTCAGTTTCGAACCACCGAGCATTTTGGGCGGATTCGAGCGGAAATTATCCATCATTTGCTGAATTTCTTCGGCTCCTGATTTTCCTTTTCTGACAACATATTTCATTTTTTCTTTCGAATAGCCATATTCGAGGTAAATGTCGAGAAGCATCTCGTAGAGCGACTTACCCTGATCTTTAGCCCAGGCCACAATTTCGGCCATCAGCGCGCAGGAAGAAACTGCATCTTTGTCGCGAACAAAATCGGCAGGCATAAAACCGAAGCTTTCTTCGCCTCCGCCAATGTAAGTTTTCACACCTTCAAAATCGCGGATCACCTCAGCGATGAATTTAAAGCCAGTGAATACGTCGAAATATTCAACATTATTTCTTTCAGCAATTTTGGCGATCAGTTCGGTTGTTACAATCGTTTTTACAATGAATTCATTTCCCTTCAACTTTCCGCTTTCTTTTCTTTTGCTGATGATGTAGTAAATAAATACCAGCGCAGTCTGGTTTCCGTTCAGGATAACGAATTCGCCTTTATCATTTTTTACAGCAACACCAATGCGATCGGCATCCGGATCGGAAGCAAGCACCACATCAGCATCCACCTCAACGGCTTTTTCAACCGCCATTTTCATAGCAGCCGTCTCTTCCGGATTAGGCGAAACCACCGTCGGAAAGTCGCCACTTACAACATCCTGTTCGGGCACATGAATCACATTTTCGAAGCCAAATTTCTTCAGCGCAGCAGGAATCATACGCACACCGGTTCCATGAATCGGTGTGTAAACAATCTTCAGGTTCTTCTGCCGTTCAACAACTTCAGGAGAAATGGAAACCGTCTTCACTTTTTCGAGGAACAGTTGGTCCATGTCGTCGCCCATGATGGTAATCAGGCTTTTGTCGCCACCAAACCGAATGTCGGCAGCTTTTACTTTCGACACCTCGTCGATGATGTTTTTGTCGTGCGGTTCAACAATCTGAGAACCATCATCCCAATATGCTTTATATCCATTGTACTCTTTCGGATTATGCGATGCAGTGAGAATAATACCGCTTTGGCAGCCCAACTGGCGAATGGCAAACGAAAGTTCCGGAGTGGGCCGCAAATCTTCGAAAAGGAAAACTTTTATTCCGTTTGCAGCAAAAATTCCGGCGCTTGTTTCGGCAAAAAGGCGGCTGTTGTTACGGCAATCGTGACCAATTGCTACTTTGATTTCCTGACCTGCAAAACACTTTCTCAGGTAGTTGCTCAAACCCTGGGTTGCTGCGCCAACCGTATAGATATTCATCCTGTTGGTCCCAGCGCCCATGATGCCGCGCAATCCACCGGTTCCGAATTCAAGGTCGCGGTAAAATGAATCGATCAATTCTGTCGGATCTTCGTTGTCGAGCATCCGTCGTACCTCTGCTTTTGTATTGTTATCGTAAACATCGGTCAGCCACTCGGCCGCTTTTTGTTTTACACTATCCAGAACATCCTGATTTGTTGACATATCGTTAATTTTTAATCTGAAAATAATCTACCAAACTATCTCTCCAGTAAGGGATTTGGAGCCCAAAAATACGCTTAATTTTCGACTTATTCATGACACTGTATGGCGGTCGCTGAACAGGCGAAGGATAATCTTCGGACGCAATCGGCTTTACTTTGCAACCAAAATTATTGATCTCGAAAATGGCTTTTGTAAAATCGTACCAACTGGCCACTCCCTCGTTTGAATAGTGGTAGATGCCCGGCACAAATTCTTTTGTTTCAGCTTCAACCTCCGAGATAATTGTCAGAATTGCATTTGCAAGGTCAGCAGCATTGGTAGGCGTACCAATCTGGTCGGCAATAACACCTATTTCCTCGCGCTCACTTCCGAGCCGCAGCATCGTTTTTACAAAATTGTTCCCAAACTTCGAATAAAGCCATGAAGTTCGAATAATTAAACTTTCCGGATTTTTTTGTTCGCAAAGTAATTCGCCTTCGTATTTTGTGGCTCCATAAACCGACTGCGGATCAGCCTTATGGTCTTCGGCATAAGGGCGCGGGCCACGGCCATCAAAAACATAGTCGGTCGAAATATGAATCATTCGACAACCTATCCCCGCTGTTGCTTCTGCTAAAATCCCGACAGCCGTTTTATTGATGAGTGTAGCGGTCTGAACATCTTCTTCGGCCTTGTCAACGGCGGTGTATGCAGCGCAATTCACTAGATACCGTGGCTGCTTTTCAGAAAGAAAACCAGTGACCTCTTCCGGATTGGTAATATCAAGTTCCTGAACATCAGTAAATATAAAATGGATAGAAGGGAATTGTGCTGTTATTTTTCTGATTTCCGAACCCAACTGACCATTGGCTCCTGTGATCAAAACGTTAGTCATGCGGTTAAAATTTAAAGTTTTTCTCGGCATCGGCAAAAGACGGATGCTTTTTATCTTTTTCTGAAATCACGGCCATACCCGACGGGATCATCCAATCGATGTTGAGCGACGGATCGTCGTAACTGATACCCCTGTCGGCCGATGGGTTGTAAAAGTCGTCACATTTATAGGCAAAGACTGCATAATCGCTCAAAACTGAGAAGCCGTGGGCAAAACCCTTCGGTATATAAAATTGCTTTTTGTTACCAGCAGTGAGTTCAACGCCGTACCATTGACCAAAGGTTGGCGAACCCTCTCTCAAATCGACAGCCACATCGAAGACCGATCCGGAAATGACCCGGACTAACTTAGTTTGCGAATAAGGAGCAAGTTGGTAATGCAAGCCGCGGATTACGCCATACGAAGATTTCGACTCATTATCCTGAACAAACCTCGAAACAAGTTTTTGCTCTTCAAATCTCAACTGGTTAAAACTTTCAAAAAAATATCCTCTCTCGTCTTCAAAAACCCGTGGATCAATCACAAACAGACCCGGGATAGGAGTTTCTGTAATCTTCATTATTTCTTGTTAAAACGATAAAACTTTTCGGTTGGCCAGCTTGATCAGGTATTCGCCATATTGATTTTTGCGAAGCGGTTCCGCCAGTTTAAGCAATTCATCTTTATTGATGTAACCACGCAGGAACGCAATTTCTTCGATGCACGAAACTTTCAGGCCTTGTCGTTGCTCTATGGTGGCAATGAAGTTTGAAGCCTGCATCAGGCTTTCGTGCGTACCTGTATCGAGCCAGGCAAAACCACGACCGAGTAACTTCATGTTTAACCGGCCTTCTTCCAGATAAAGCCGGTTTAAATCAGTTATTTCCAGTTCGCCTCTCTTCGAAGGCTTCAGGTTTTTGGCTTTTTCAACCACATCGTTTCCGTAGAAATATAAGCCGGTAACGGCATAATTCGATTTGGGCACTTCAGGTTTTTCTTCAATTGAAAGCACTTTCCCACTTTCATCGAACTCGGCAACACCATATCGTTCAGGATCGTTCACATAGTAGCCGAAAACAGTTGCCCCATCAGCGAGTTTAGCGGCCTCTTCTAGTATCGGGCTGAAATTGTAGCCATAGAAAATATTGTCGCCCAAAACCATAGAAACCGAATCGGAGCCTATAAACTGCTCGCCAATAATGAAGGCCTGAGCGAGGCCATCGGGCGAAGGCTGAATGGCATATTCGAGTTTCAGTCCCAGTTGACTTCCGTCGCCAAGCAAATCTTCATAGAGATGAATATCCTTGGGTGTGGAAATTATGAGTATTTCCCTGATTCCGGCAAGCATCAAAACCGACAAAGGATAATAAATCATCGGCTTGTCGTAGATTGGGATAATTTGCTTCGAAATGCTTTTGGTGATTGGGTACAAGCGAGTACCTGATCCTCCGGCGAGAATGATTCCTTTCATGAATGGTGGTTTAAATTACTTTGAGTAATTAATGATCAAAAATAAAGAATATTGTATTGAAGTTAGGTAGAACGGTAAAAAACAAACGTGAAAGTTTCGTTTTTGTTTTTACAGATTGTTTTACACAGTCAAAGAACAGTGTTGTTTCTATTTTACAGAATCAATAAAAAACGCTGAAAATCTTTGTTTTATAGAGGAATAGTCTTAATTTTGCCGCGCATTAAAATCATATAATGTCTAACTTATTAATTAATTGATTATTAAATGGTAGAAAACAACACAGAGAACCTCGATCCAAAGGTTGAACTCGAAGCACAGGAAACTGTGGAAGCTCAGGCTCCGGCAGCAGAAGAAGCTGTTGAAGCAACAAAACCGGTAGAAGTGGCCGAAGAAGTAGCTGCTCCTGCTCCTAAAAAAGCAAAAGCTCCTAAAACTGTTGTAGCCGAAACAGCAGATTTCGATTGGGACGCTTTGGAAGAAGAAGACAAAGGTTTCGGCGGAAAAAACAAAAAAGATCTTGAATCTCTCTACGAAAAAACCCTGACCACCGTTCAAGAGAAAGAAGTAGTAGAAGGTCGTGTAATCTCGATGAACAAACGCGAAGTTGTCGTTGACATCGGTTACAAGTCAGACGGTATTGTTAGCTTGAACGAATTCCGCTACAATCCTGATCTGAAACCAAAAGACACAGTAGAAGTTTACATCGAATCGTTGGAAGACATCAAAGGTCAGATGATCCTTTCGCACAAAAAAGCACGTGCAATGCGTTCATGGGATCGTGTAAACGAAGCACTCGACCGCGACGAAGTAATCAAGGGATACATCAAATGCCGCACAAAAGGTGGTATGATCGTAGACGTATTCGGAATCGAAGCATTCTTGCCAGGTTCTCAGATCGACGTGAAACCAATCCGCGATTACGATGTGTACGTTGGCAAAACGATGGAATTCAAAGTGGTTAAAATCAATCACGAATTCCGCAACGTGGTAGTTTCTCACAAAGCGCTCATCGAAGCCGAGCTCGAACTGCAGAAAAAAGAAATTATCTCTAAACTCGAAAAAGGACAGGTACTCGAAGGTACTGTTAAAAATATTACTTCATATGGTGTATTCATCGACCTGGGCGGCGTAGATGGTTTGATCCACATCACCGACCTGTCATGGGGCCGTATCACTCACCCGAACGAAATCGTTGAACTCGATCAGAAACTGAATGTGGTTATCCTCGATTTCGATGATGATAAAAAGCGTATCGCTTTGGGTCTGAAACAGCTTACTCCACATCCGTGGGATAGCCTTGGTTCAGAACTGAAAGTTGGCGACTCAGTGAAAGGTAAAGTTGTTGTGATGGCCGACTATGGTGCATTTGTTGAAATTGCTCCCGGCGTTGAAGGCTTGATCCACGTTTCTGAAATGAGCTGGTCGCAGCACCTGCGCAGCGCTCAGGACTTCCTGAAAGTTGGAGACGAAATCGAAGCTCAGATTTTGACACTCGACCGCGAAGAACGCAAAATGTCTCTCGGTATCAAACAATTGAAATCTGACCCATGGCAGGACATCGACACTACATTTGGTGTTGGAACAAAACACAAAGCAACTGTCCGCAACTTCACTAACTTCGGCGTATTCGTTGAAATTCAGGAAGGCGTTGACGGCTTGATCCACATCTCTGACCTGAGCTGGACCAAGAAAATCAAACATCCGTCGGAATTCACTTCGATTGGTGCTGAAATCGACGTAGTAGTTCTCGATATCGACAAGGAAAACCGTCGTTTGAGCCTTGGCCACAAACAGTTGGAGGAAAATCCATGGGATGTATTCGAAACAATCTTCTCAGTTGATTCAATCCACGAAGGAACAGTTATTGAACTGTTTGACAAAGGTGCAACCATCGCATTGCCTTATGGAGTTGAAGGATTTGCAACTCCGCGTCACCTCGTAAAAGAAGACGGATCTCAGGCTCAACTCGAAGAAAAACTCGAATTCAAAGTAATCGAATTCTCGAAAGCTGCTAAACGAATCATTCTTTCGCACTCACGTGTGTTCGAAGATGAAAAGAAAGCAGAAGAAACAGCAAAAAGAAAATCTCAAGCTAAAGCAACTGCCAAAGCTGTAAAACAAGTGAAAGAAAGCAACACTGAAAAAACAACACTTGGAGATATTTCTGAACTCGCTGCTTTGAGATCACAAATGGAAGCTGACGAACAAAAGGAAAATTAGTCATTGTTGACATTCATAAATCCATTGGAATTTACTAAATTGCATCTATGGATTTCGAAATATTAAAATCAGCAGACTATACGCTCGTTAAGGTTCTGAATGACAGACTGGATACCAGCAACGCTCCCGACCTAAAATCGGAGCTCATTGTAGTAAATGCAAATGGTGAAAAAAATATTGTTCTCGATTTAAGCAGTTGTGAATACTGCGATTCTTCAGGTTTAAGCGCCATTTTGGTTGCTAACCGGCTTTGCGAAGATGCGATTGGAACATTTATTTTGACTGGCCTCCAGCCCGATGTAGAACAGATTATCAGAATCTCGATGCTTCACACAGTTTTGATTATTACAAAAACTGTTGAAGAAGCAGAACAGCTTCTGAAAGAAAAGGAAAAACTTTAATCTGACTCTGTCAGACGCGGTGATGACTTTTCAACTGACCATACTCGGCACAAGTTCAGCACTTCCTACATCTAACAGATATCCAACCGCCCAGGTACTCAACATACTTGGGCGGTTTTTTTTGATTGATTGTGGCGAAGGCACACAAACCCAGATGCGCAAATACAAAATTGGGTTCTCAAAAATCAACCATATTTTCATCACGCATTTGCATGGCGATCACATCTTCGGGCTGATTGGACTCATTTCCACCTTTGCTCTGATGGGACGAAAAAATGACCTCCACATTTACGCCTACTCGGAGCTGCAAAAATTTTTGAATGACCAGATTCAATTTTTATACGGAAATGAAATCACTTTCCGGATCATTTTTCATCCGTTAAATTTCAAACGGGAGCAACTCATTTATGAAGACAAAAAAACGCGGGTATATTCGTTTCCGCTTTTCCACCGGATCCCAACCTGTGGCTTCCGGTTTGAAGAAAAGCCCGCCTTGCCCAATCTTATTCCGGAAAAATTAAAAGAATACCAAATCCCGATACGCGACAGACAACGAATAAAGGAAGGAGAAGATTTTGTCACTCCTGATGGCAAAGTAATTCCGAATGTTGAGCTTACCACCAGCAAATTTAAACCGCGATCATTTGCTTTTTGCAGCGACACTCGTTTCGATCAGTCTTATATTGCATCTGTCAGCGGTGTTGATTTACTATACCATGAAGCCACTTTTGCCGGGGATAACAAAGCTTTAGCGCTGACTACCCATCATTCGACAGGCGAAGATGCGGCCAGGGTTGCTTCCGAGGCAAAAGTCGGCAAACTGATCATTGGCCACTTTTCAGCCCGGTATAAAGATCCTTCGGTAATATTAAAGGAAGCAAGAGAAATTTTCTTGAATACCGAAGCAATTACAGAGGGGCAAGTGTTCTCTTTGTAGAAATAGATTCAATTATTTTTACTTTCAAACTCCTGAAATTATTTCAAAATTAGTTTTTGGGGTTTTAAGTTTTCCTGATCAGTTTTTACAAAATAAATTCCAGAAACCTTTCCACTTAAATCAATCAATGTTTCTTTTTCACAGATTAATTGCTTTAAACAATTTTTGCCAGAAATATCATTTATTGCTACAGAGATACCACTTGACGGAACTTTATCAAAAACCAGTAATACTTTTCCATCAGTTGGATTTGGAAATAACATGAATTCCGGTTTGTTCGACAGTTGGTCAATTCCTGTAGTGTTTTTTGCCTCTTGTGTAACTAAAATGGTCTGTGATTCTACCCCTGTCGCCGAAACGGTTACAGTTGATGAACGAACCGTTTTGTTGGAATTTTCCTCTGCCTTAAAAGTGTAAAAATCAGTTCCTGTTCCGACTGAAGGAGTAACTGAAAGCCAAGTTTGATCGGAAGTGACTGTTAAGTTAACATTAGAAGAAATATCAATCATAGCGATGCTTCCTTGTTCTGCTTTTACTGTTAACGTTTTTGCCGAAAGCTTAAAACCAGGCATCTCAATAATATTTTTAAAGTCCTTCCATTGATTGGCGGCCTGATAGGCAGCCTTTGAACCATATGGCACGTATAAAATGCAATTGTTTTTATCAACATATTCAAATACACCGATCGAAGAATCTAGGTAGATCGGATTAACAGGTTTAGCAATAATTGAACGTAAGTTAATACACCATGCGAAAGCGTTGTTTCCAATTGAATTAACCGAAGAGGGAATGGTAACTCCCAATAATCTATTGCAGTCTGCAAAAGCGAAATTTTGAATAGTAGTCACAGACGAAGGAATAGTAAATTCCCCAGCTTTTGAAATTGGACATTTAATCAATGTTGTTTTGTATTTATTAAGCAGGAGGCCGTCAACTGCCGAGTAAACTTTATTATTTTCATCTACAGTTATCATTCCTGAACAATAATTAAGTGCTGTATTATCGATTAAACTTACTGAGGCTGGAATGCTTATGCTGGCTAATCCTGTACAACTGTAAAAGGCTAAATCGTTTATGGACTTTACGGATGGAGGAATATTTATAGAATATAAATTAGTACAACCATAAAAAGCAAAACTTCCAATGGAAGTAACAGATAATGGAAGTACAATAGATCTAAGAACAGTTTTGCCCTGCCCGGTATTATAATTGTGAAATGCATAAATTGGGATGCAATTTGCTGCATACGTAGCATTATTATTGTTAGTTCCATCTGGTCCGGAGTAAGCGACAATGGTCACACCACTCAAATCAATATCAGTTAGTGCTGGCATTTCATCGCGCATCGTTTTAAAATCCCGGGCATCGATGGTTCCCGATAAAGTGAAGCTTGTTATGGTTGCTAATTGACCGCCGAATTTAGCTTTTAAGTCCCCTGCTGTAATATCCACTTTGCCATATTGTGTTACTGTAATGGTCCGTGATTCCATCCCTTCTGCCGATATGGTAACTATTGCAGACCTATCGGCTTTAGCTGGGTTTGCCATGATAGTCAAGGATATCGAATCTCTGCCGGCAAATCCATTTGAAGGACTTATGCTCAACCATGTTTGATCTGATGTGGCTGTCCAGTTTGAACTGGAAGTAATTGCTAGTTGGGTTGTTTTCTCGATTGGACCAACGCCTAAACTAGTCTGAGAAAGAAATATTCCAGGCATTTCAACAATGTTTACAAAGTCTTTCCATTGGTTGGCCTCCTGATAGGAATCCCTAGTACTAAATGGGACATATAAAGTGCAAGTAGTTTTATTTATATTCATAAAAACATCACTTGAAGAGTTCAAATCAATGGGAGAAATTGGATAAGCATGGATCGAACTCAACTTATTGCAATTGCTGAAGGCACCATAGCCAATACTTTTAATAGATAAAGGAATCGTCAAATCCAACAATCCCTTACAAGAGTAAAATGTTTGTTCTCCGATATAAATAACTGATGTAGGAATTGTGATAGATGTTAATTTATTACAACCATTAAAAGCCCCACTTCCTATGAGACTAATGGATGAAGGCATTGAAATATCTGTTAACTCAGTGCAATGATAAAAGGCCCAATTCTCAATAGAGCATAAAGAAGAGGGTATAATATAGCTTCCTTTTTTTGAGATAGGACAACATATTAAAGCAGTTTGTTCCTTATTAAACAAAACACCATCATTTCCCGAGAATTTTGAGTTATTTTCTTCAACAACTATTGATGCACTGCAATCCATAAAAGCAGGTTCTTCAATGGATGTTACCGAGGATGGAATGGTTATGCCCGATAATTTTCCACAGGATTCAAAAGCAAAGTTTTTAATAGACGTGACAGAAGAAGGAATCGTGTAGTTTCCTGTTTTTGAAGTAGGACAATAAATCAAACTCGTCTGCTTTTTATCAAAAAGAACACCATCAATACTTGAATAATTGGGATTGGCTTGATCAACATCGATCATCGCATTACACGACTCAAAGGCAAGATTACCTATATTAATGACAGACGCTGATATGTTAATATTCTTCAAATAGGAGCAACCATAAAAAGAAAAAACTCCGATTGAATTAATTGACCTAGGAAGAATAAACTCTTCAAGAAAAATTTTACCTCTACAATATGCTCTTGAAAATGCATTATCTGGTATTCTATTTGCCGGATAAGTCTTATACTCAAAATTGCTGGGACCTTCGTCACCTGTATACGCAACGATGACGACCTCACTCAAATTAACATCAGTTAGTCTAGGCATGGCATCGCGCATGGTTTTAAAATCACGCGCATCGATAGTGCCTTTTAAGGTCAGATGTGTGATTCTACTTGCTTTATCCGCCATTAAATTGTATAACCCCCCAGGTACTACATCAACCTTAGCCAACTGATTTACAGCAATTGATTGAGTGCCGAAACCTGCGGCAGATATTGATACAGTAGCCGAACGGTTGCTCCCTGTTTGGTTCTCTAAAGCAGTAAAAGTAATTGTTGTTTTTCCCGAAACCCCTGTACTTTTGCTAAAAGATAACCACGACTGATCGGATGAAGCTGTCCAATTTACACTAGAGCAAATATCAATAGAATCAGTACCTCCCTCCGTAGCGATATCCAAAGCATTTGATGACAGAAAAAAACCATTATACCCATCAGGCAGATCGCCGGGAACAACGTTCAGTAAAGCAGCTTGTTGCTGATTGAAATTATACCAAAGAGGATTCAAATTATCTATATAGAAATATCCATCACCTGAGCCACTCCATCCCCAGTTAAAATGGAAATAATCGTTACCTTGATAGCCGTCGCATATGAAAGAATGTCCAACCACACTGCTTCCGGTATACCAAATCGGATGTCCCAAATCTAATTCAGATTTCAGTAGATTAACCCAATCACTTGTTTTAAACCCGTCTCTGTTAATCAGAATGGCCTTTGATGAATAATTAAAATATTGGACCAATTCATCTCTTGGGTCCCAGGCACTTGTAGCTCCTGTACCATATCCGGCATCAAGCGAAACGCCGCAATGATACATCAAGGTTGCAGCTGCATCATTCGGGCTTGTAACACTATTGGGCATTTGGCTCCATTGATAGGTGGTTGATCCGAAGTCTGCCGAAAGATCTCCATAAGTTGGATCAAAATAAGAATGTGAGCCAGTTCCTTTTGTTGGAAAATTCCAGTATTTCATGATCTGAGCCATGGCCGTAATTGTACAACCGGTAACTGTATGTCCGCAAGGCCCGGCCGCATCAGCTGGACATAAGGCATTATAAAAACACCCCTGATCCCATTGGGTTTGTATAAGTGGCTCTACTGATGTAGTTTCGATCTCTGAACTTTTAAGGCTTAGGTTTTGCCACGAAGCTACTGTTACGTTATCGGGTTGAAGATTGTTCTTTTTGATGTATTCAATCTCTTTTTTACGGTTTTCCATCCAGATAGTGAAGGCTTCGGGTTGTTTTTTTTCATTGAAGCATCCTTCGGTTGAATACCCCAGAATTGGCCATACCCGCTGGTCAGCCGAAACGATCACAAAACCCTTATTAATGGTGTCGTTCAAAATAAAATAAAGTGTATCATTATTCTCAATAGTCGCATTTACCTCGGTAAATTTGAAGTTTTTCACTTGTCTACCTGCCGATTTTAGTGATGATCCACTAATGACGGACAGGTGATGTTCTGCAACGGTTTTTGCAGTATTGATATTAACTGGCTGTGCAATTAGAACGGAGTTAAGAGAGCATAAAAAAACCGTAAACAAGAGTTTGATTTTTGGTTTCATAGAAAGTCTGTTAGGAGTCAGAAAAAACGATTTTCTAAATATAACATTTAATTTTATTATGACCAACTATACTAAAGCAAACAATAAATAACATAGTTATTAGAAAAATTTGAATATCCGTTTCCTAATGACCAATGATTCTTTCCTATTGACTTTCACCAAAAAACTCCTTATTAAAATTGACTAAATACAACTTCTCTGTTGGCCGGGTAAAAGCAGTGTACATCCAACGTAGAAATTCGATGTTAATCATTTCTTCGGTCAAATAGCCCTGATCGACAAAAACTGCTTTCCACTGACCACCCTGTGCCTTATGGCAAGTCACTGCGTAGGCAAATTTAACCTGAAGCGCATTGAAATACGGATTTTCACGTACTTTTTCCCAACGTTTTTTCTTGCTCCGGATGTCTAAATAATCTTCGGAAACGGCTTCAAAAAGCTTCCGGTTCTGATCTGAAGTTAAAGCAGGAGATTCATTCGCAATCGCATCCAAAATAATTTTACAGTCAATTTCAACATCCGGATAATCGATAAGACGCAGGCTCACATTGGCAAATCGGAAACCATACATTTCTTCATATTTATAAATCGAAATGATTTCAGCAATGTCGCCGTTCGCAATAAAATCGATTTTCTCATTTTCGCCAAGCCAGAAATAATTGTTCTTCACGACCATCATTAAATCGCCGATCGATATTTCAGCCTCTTTATACAAAATGGTGCTCCTGATACCCTCGTTAAACCTGTTCGCCCGCTTATTTGAACGGGTAACCACAATCGTATCAAAAAGACCGTACCGCCCGTAACAGGTCGATATTTCTTCTATCAGATCGCCGCCGCCAATGCGCACAACATCATCAAAACCTGAGCAATCGAGACCAAAATATCCTGAAAAGTAATCGCCTTCGGACATCAGGCTCCTCAACATGGTTGCATTAACAAGAATTCCGGAATTTCTATCCTGACGAACAACTTCCGTTAACTCATAATCGAACACTTC
Source organism: Bacteroidota bacterium (assembly GCA_023393265.1). Lineage (GTDB taxonomy): Bacteria > Bacteroidota > Bacteroidia > Bacteroidales > Prolixibacteraceae > Aquipluma. The sequence continues at coordinate 20,845 of JAEWME010000249.1, forward strand.
CCGATCATAAAACTCAAGCTCAGCACGCGATAAAGCCGGAGATAAATCAAGCCCCACCGGTGGCAACTGAGCTGTGTCGCCAACCAGAATCAATTTGCAATTCGAACCGCTGTATACATATTCAATCAAATCTTCCAACAAGCGGCCAGTACCAAAAATAGATGATTCTGAGGCAGAATTGGAAACCATCGAAGCTTCGTCGACAATAAAAAAAGTGTCTTTGAATAAATTTTTATTCAGGACAAACCGCCCCATACCGTCGCTTGATGATTGCTGCCGGTATATATTTTTATGAATGGTATAAGCGCTATGCCCTGCATAACCCGACAGAACTTTTGCCGCTCTCCCGGTAGGTGCCAGTAATACCGATTTTATTTTGTACTTTGCAAGTGTTTTCACCAGGGAACTAAGCATGGTTGTTTTACCTGTTCCGGCATAGCCTTTCAGTACAAAAACCGCGTCAATGCCCGAATCTGTGATGAATTCAGCAAATCTGCCAGCTAGTTCCGTTTGGTCGGAAGTAGGCGTTTTACCGAGACATTTCAGTATCTCGGTTTGAAAATGATTTTTTATCATGAAGGGCTAAAATAAAACAAAAGCAAAGATTCGAAATAATTTTTTTTTATAAATTTGCCGCAAACAAAAACTAATCTCAAAAAAATCGTAAGATGAAAACAGTATTACAAATCGTCCTGGTTGCAGTAATTATTATATTCTCCTACATCTTGTATTCAGGCGTTGAAAGACCAATTGAATTTGAAAAACTACGCAAGGAGAGGTATAATGAAGCTATTGCCCGTTTAAAAGACATTAGAAAAGCAGAGCTTGCTTATAAAGATGTAAACGGTAAATTTACAGGAAGTTGGGATACTTTGATTAGTTTTGTCAAAACTGGCAAATTACCGGTAGTTCGTAAAATTGGTATGTTAACAGATAGTATGATTGAAGCTGGCTGGACCGAAAAAATGGCATTAAAAGCTGGCAAGATTGTTCGTGACACCATCTTCGTAAATGTTCAGGACACCATTTTCGGAAAGAATTACGACATCGACCAGATTAAATATGTACCCGTAAAAGATACAGTTGCCGAATTCCATCTTGGAGCAACTGTTTTGTCAACCGGATCAGGTATTAAAGTTCCTGTTTTCGAAGCTAAGGTTCACAACAACACACTTTTGGTTAACCTTGACAAACAAGAAATTATCAACCTGAACGAATCAAAAAGAATGAACCAAAAATATCCGGGACTTAAAGTTGGTTCTCTTGAAGAAACTAACAACAATGCCGGTAACTGGGAGTAATTTTATCTTATGCATGAATTAAATCTTGTTGATCACTCGTTTGACTTAAGACTTACTTCAGAATATCATCTATCCATCCAGCTTGGGCTGGATGGATTTTCTTTTTCTATCCTCGACCTTGCCCGCAGCAACTATATTGTTTTCAGGCACACCCCCCTAATTGTGGGGAAACCGCAGTTTCTTTCAAAAAAGGTTGAAACAATTTTCGAAGAAGAGCAAAAGCTGAACGCTAGCTATAAATCTGTTTCCATTACCTATTCAACTATTCATGCAACTTTATTCCCTCGGGAATTTGCAGAAGGTGCTGATTCAATCAAGGTCGCAGCGCTGACAAGTGATACCGCTAGAACAGAAGACATCAGGACTGAGAAGATTCCGGGATTTAACTATGAGCTTGTTTATAATGTACCCAAAGAGATTTTATCACTCTTCAATAGCAAATTTGCCGATTTTCGATTTTCACACAAAACTGTTCCACTTTTGTCAACTTTTCTTGCGCAGCGAAATGAAAAAAGAAACTCGTTGCTGGTAAATTTTGAGAAGAAATATATAAGGATTATTGCAGTGAAAGGTTCTGATATTGTTTTGTACAATAGCTTTTATTTTAAAAATGAAGCCGATTTTCTTTACCATACACTGAATGTTTGGCATACCCTTCGCTTCGATGCCGAACGGGACGAAATGCTGCTTGGCGGATTTGTGGCCGACGACTCGGTATACATCAGGCAAATTAAAAAATACATTTCAAATGTATTATTTCTGAAGCCGGCAGAAGATTTTCATTACGGAAACCTGTTCGACAAATCGCAAAAGCATCAATTTATCAGCCTGTTAAATACCTACATATGCGTATAGTCGGAGGTAAATACCGCGGTCGGATTTTCAATCCCGGGAAAACATTCAAAGCCAGGCCCACAACCGATATGGCCAAGGAAAGTCTTTTCAACGTTTTGCAGAACTACACTGATTTTGAGAATATTCGTACGCTTGACCTTTTCGCCGGAACCGGAAGTATCAGCTACGAACTAGCGTCGCGCGGATGTACCGACATCACAGCCGTAGAAATTAATCCGGCACACATCCAATTCATCAAAGAAGTGATGGAGAAGCTGGGTGAGAAAAATATCAGGCTGGTAAAATCAAATGTTTTTGTTTTCGCGCAGCGCATTAAAGAACAGTTCGACCTGATCTTTGCCGATCCGCCATACGACCATCCACGTTTTGGCGATGTTGCCGATCTGATCTTCAAAAACAACCTGTTGAAGCCTTCAGGAATTTTCATCCTCGAACATTCCGGTCAGTTCGATTACTCCACTCACCCTAATTTTAAGGAACTTCGCCGATATGGAAGCGTCCATTTCAGCATCTTCGAGTACCTTCCCTCCGGAATTTAAAAACCATCTTGATTTCCGGCCGGAATTTTTTGTAACATTTCCGGTTGTGTCCAAACTTATTATATAGTTTCAATTTAACGATTATGGAAATATTTCAGGCGAACAATGTTGTGAAAGAATATGCCGGCCATGTCGCGCTCAATTCGGTCAGCATATCAGTAAAAGAAGGTACCGTTTTCGGCCTGCTCGGGCCGAACGGGGCAGGCAAAACCACACTCATCCGTATCATCAACCAAATCACGGCACCAGACAGCGGCGAACTACTTTTTGAAGGTCGCCCGATGAAAGCCAACGACATCTACCAAATTGGGTATCTTCCGGAAGAACGCGGACTGTATAAAAAGATGAAAGTAGGTGAACAAGCGCTTTACCTGGCTCAGCTCAAGGGAATGTCGAAACGAGATGCCCTGAAGAACCTGAAATACTGGTTCGAAAAATTCGAAATTCAGGCGTGGTGGGGCAAAAAAGTAATGGAACTGTCGAAAGGGATGGCACAAAAGGTACAGTTTATCACCACTGTAATTCATGAGCCAAGGTTACTGATTTTCGACGAACCATTCAGCGGATTCGACCCAATCAATGCCAATCAACTGAAAAACGAAATTCTGGAACTGAAGAAAAAAGGCACAACCATCATTTTCTCGACGCACAACATGTCGTCGGTGGAAGAAATCTGCGACCATATTGCGTTGATAAACCAGTCAAAAAAAATCCTCGACGGGCAAATTGATCAGGTGAAAGAAACTTTTAAAAGTAATACTTACGAAGTTAGCTATCGTGGAAACGTTCCTTTTACCGATAGCCATTTATCTTCCGATTTCAAAATCCTGGAACACGACAACCTCTCTCCCATCCGGCAATTAAAAGTTCAGTTCATGAACGGAAGTTCGAACAACGACCTGCTAAAAATATTGATGAACCAACTGGAGATTGTTTCCTTCAGGGAAGTGATACCGAGTATGAATGATGTTTTCATCCATGTTGTCGAAAAAAATAACCGCGAAAACAAGTTATAAGCCATGAATAAATCGATACTGATACTAAAACGCGAGTACCTTACACGGGTCAAAAAGAAATCGTTCATCATCACTACGCTGCTTGTACCAATATTTATGGCAGCACTGATGTTTCTCCCGGCCTATTTGGCCACGATGGACGACAAAGAAGAACGAACCATTGCCGTTTACGACCCAACTGGTCTTGTCCTGAACCAAATCGAGGGCAATAATTTCACCAAATTTCATTACATCCCTGAACAGGAATTCAACGAAGTGAGAAAAAATTTTTCAGGCGGAAAATATTACGCAGTGTTATATGTTCCTGAAAATATCCTGACGACCAATCATGCAGAAATGATATCTGACAAGCAGGTGACTTTTGATATTAAAAATATGATTACTGGCAGAATTGAGAACATCATCGAAAAAGAAAAAAGAAAAAAGGTAATCGACGAAACCGGAGATCCCGACCTGGAAAAGAAACTTGCAGCTACGAGAACAAATATTACGGTTGATACCATTAAACTTGGAGAAGAAGGCAAGGCAGTAAAGAGCTCTACCGAAATTGCAATGGTCATGGGCTATATTGCAGGATTCCTGATTTACTTCTTTGTTTTCAGCTATGGAATGATGGTAATGCGCGGTGTAATGGAAGAAAAAACAAACCGCATCGTGGAAGTTATCATCTCGTCGGTAAAGCCGTTCCAGTTGCTTTTTGGCAAAATTATCGGTATTGGGCTGGTTGCCCT
>JAEWME010000015.1 GCA_023393265.1 Bacteroidota bacterium
CAGTTGGCACAGCTTGGAACCTGCGAGTTTATGGAACAGTCGGAATTTGCCGACGGCGTTAAAAAACTGTTAGGCAAAAAAGTGGTAATCATCGGTTGCGGTGCACAAGGCCTCAACCAGGGCCTTAACATGCGCGACTCTGGTCTCGACGTGTCGTACACGCTGCGCGCCGAAGCCATTAAAGAACAGCGCCAGTCGTATAAAAATGCGGTTTCGAATGGTTTTAAGGTTGGCACCTACGAAGAGATGATCCCAACTGCCGACCTGGTGGTAAACCTGACTCCCGACAAACAACATTCAGGTGTAATTAATGCCGTGATGCCACTCATTAAAAACGGCGCTACCCTCTCCTATTCGCACGGTTTTAACATCGTTGAAGAAGGAATGCAAATCCGTAAAGATATTACGGTGATTATGGTTGCGCCTAAATCGCCCGGCTCGGAAGTTCGCGAAGAATATAAACGTGGTTTCGGTGTGCCGACTTTGATTGCCGTTCACCCGGAAAACGACCCGAATGGCGACGGTTTTGAAATTGCCAAAGCTTATGCAGTTGCCACTGGTGGTCACAAAGCGGGCGTGCTGAGTTCGTCGTTTGTTGCCGAAGTAAAATCGGACCTGATGGGCGAGCAAACAATCCTTTGCGGTGTGCTCCAAACTGGTTCAATCCTTTGCTTCGACAAAATGATTGAAAAAGGTATCGATCCGGGTTATGCTTCTAAACTGGTTCAGTATGGCTGGGAAGTGATTACCGAAGCGCTGAAGCTGGGCGGTATCACCCACATGATGGACCGACTGAGCAATCCGGCCAAAATTGAAGCTTTCCGGTTGGCTGCCGAACTGAAACGCATTATGCGACCGTTGTTTGAAAAGCATCAGGACGATATTATGAGTGGCGCTTTCTCGTCGACCATGATGGAAGACTGGAAAGACAACGACCGCAAGCTGCTGACATGGCGCGCTGCCACTGCCGAAACAGCGTTCGAAAAGACACCGGCTGCCGATGTGAAGATTTCGGAACAGGAGTACTACGACAATGGAACACTGATGGTGGCTATGATTAAAGCAGGCGTTGAACTGGCTTTCGAGGTAATGACCGAAAGCGGCATTAAAGCTGAATCGGCCTACTACGAATCGCTGCACGAAGTGCCGCTGATTGCCAATACCATTGCCCGTAAAAAATTATACGAAATGAACCGCGTCATTTCCGACACTGCCGAATATGGCTGCTACCTATTCGACCATGCCTGCAAACCGCTGCTGGCAGACTTTATGAAGAAAATTGAGACCAATGTAATTGGCAAAAACTTCAACGAAGGCAAAGACGGCCATGTGGATAACCTGCACCTGATTGCGGTGAATGAAGAAGTACGCTATCACGAAGTGGAAGTCGTTGGCGCCGAACTGCGCAGCGCGATGGAAGCGATGAAACCAATCATGTAGTTTAAATAAAGCAACAACCCCCTTCTGTAAAAGCCTCGCTGAAAAGCGGGGCTTTTTTGTTGGGAAATCGCAGCAAAAGGATTTCACCCGAATCCGGCTTAGTCTTTTAACACGCAAACGGCTGTTGAAAACTTGCAACTGTAGCCTGTTTATTATTTAACTTAAATAGTGTAAATTTAGTAACGGAAAAAAAGTATGATAAACTTGAGGCTATTTGATAGTTACCGCCAAGTGTAAAAAGACAATAACGACAAACTTGAGAAGAATAATTTTGAATTTTTAATACAAATAACTCGAAGAAATGGATAATAATGCGGCACACAACATGTTAAACATTACATTGAAAAGTGGTTGGCATGTAAAAGAAAAACCAGAAAGAGAACCAAATCAAAGTGGCTCGAATTTCTCTGTTGGGTATATTGTAGAAAAAGGGGGAGAAACTTGCTTTATGAAAGCATTTGATTTTGCGGGATTTTTATCGGTTGCCATCCCAAAAAGTGGTTCGGGAGATATAGATGCCATTGATGTAATGAATGACATGACAAATGCATTTATTTATGAAAGAGATTTATCAAAACATTGCAAAGATAAACATGTGACAAAAGTTTCTTTCGTAAAAGAATCAGGTCAAGAATTTATTCAAGGTTTTTCTATTCCAATAGTCCCCTATTTAATCTTTGAATTAGCTGAAGGCGATGTCAGAAAAACATTAGATTTCTCAACAGAATTAGATTACGCATGGCGTTTTAAGTCCCTTCATGATATAGCCGTTGGCCTAAAACAACTCCATACCATTGATGTTTCACATCAGGATTTAAAGCCATCAAATATTTTAGTCTTCGATACTGAAAGTAGGTTAGGTGATTTAGGCCGTTCCATTTGTAAAGATTTAGATGGCCCTTATAGCAAAAGGGCTTTTACAGGGGATTTTACATACGCTCCCCCAGAAATTTGGTATCGTTATTATGAACGTGATTGGAATAAAAGAGTGTTCGCTACAGATTGCTATATGCTTGGAAGTTTAGTTGTTTTCTATTTTACAGGCATTAGTATGTCTGCGCTTCTTCGCAAACATATACCAGATAATTTCAGTTGGGAAAGATGGAGAGGGATTTTTGAGGAACTTGTTCCATATTTAGAAAATGGATTTGCATCTGCACTAAAAGAATTTGAATCTAATATCTCAAGACCAGATTTAAGAGCTGACTTAAAACAATTGGTAGAGTATTTATGTAATCCGTTCCCGGAAAAAAGAGGCCATCCTAAAAACGTATTATCGAATGGAAGTAATTACAATATGGTAAGATTCGTAACTATTTTGGATGTGTTAAAGAGAAAGGCGGAATTAAAAATTAAAGAATTCTAAGAGTGGCAAATTTATTTGAACATAAAGATAGACGTGTAATTCCTAACTGGAGAAGTTTTGGACAAACTACCGTTTTGGGTGAACTTAATTCCTTTCAGATAAATAGTCAGTTTCTTGACCATAAAACGAGTATTGACGAATATATTATTGATTGGAAATTAAATAGAACTGTAATTCACGCTGCAGACTTATTAAGCGCCGCGATTATTAATAATAAAAAAGAAGATAAGAATGTATTAGAGGCAGCTAATTTTATTCTTCAAAACAAAAGCAAAGCCACTTATTCTCAAAAATCCTTAGCTTGTATTATCCTAAAAAAACCGCAAGAAAAAGATTTGTCCGAACGTTTTAATGAAATTACTCTAGATAGTTTGCCGACTTTTATAAATCCAGAGCTTATAAGAATTAAAATACGTGAAACCAAACAATTACTTGTTACATATCCAAGTAATCCAATCCTGTATGTTGAATTATCAAGATACTATTCAATATTAGGCCAAGAAAATAGTTCCATTAAAGCAATGAAAATGGCTCTTCATTTTGCGCCAAACAATAGATATGTACTTCGCAGTGCTACAAGGCTTTTCGCACATTACAATTATGACGACAATGATTATCTTGAATACATTCATAATTATTTACGCAAAAGTCCAATGACATTAATTGACCCTTGGCTTGCTTCTGCTGAAATTTCAATTGCTACAATGCGAGATAGAACATCCAAGTTTATTAAAAATGGCATATCACTCATTAACTCAAAAAATATTAGCCCATTTAATTTCACAGAATTAGCGAGTAGCTTAGGCACAATAGAATTACTTTATGGTGGCACAAAAAAAAGTAGAGATTTTTTCCAAAAAGCATTAATAAGTCCAAACGACAACTCTCTTGCTCAAATTGAATGGGCATCAACGCATGATAAACAACTTGACATTGACCCTTCAAAATTTAGTGTAAAAATGAATTATGAAGCGTTAGCCTTAGATAACTATCATAACAAAGATTTTAAATCAGCTTTAGATAATGCAGCAAAATGGTTCATTGACATGCCATTTTCTAAACGACCAATCATGTTTGGTTCTAACTTGGCAAGCACGATTCTAAAAGACCAAGACAAATCACTATCATTTTTAAAAGCTGGACTATTAAGCCATCCAAATGACCCTCAGTTGATAAACAATATTGCATATGCTTTAGCACTTGATGATAAACCACAAGAAGCATTTGACCAATTAGGGAAAATTCGAAATGAGGATGAATATGATGAAATTACGCAAATTTGCTTGACTGCAACCAAAGGACTATCATTTTTTAGAAGTGGTTTTTCTGACGTTGGGAGAAAGCTTTACTTGGAAGCAATTGAAAAAACAAGACAAATTCAAAACCAAGAACTAAACTGGCTA